>JAEZQV010000128.1 GCA_023441125.1 Bacillota bacterium | reverse complement strand
CCATTTGTCTTACATAAAAGGTAAAAAAAACCATAACCACCATCAGTGAAACGGAAGATAGCATCCAAAAGCAAACAAAGGCGTTTACACTCCAGACATGCTGCTTGCCGGCCCGCATAATCCGTTTCGCCAAAACCTCGGAAATACGTTCCGGCGCCAGGCGCGTAACCTGGTGTTCGATTTTCTGGAAGAACGGCAGAATGATCCGTTCGGTAAAGGGTTTATTCAGTTTTTCACTTTCAAACCGTGCCTGCTCGGCGAGCGACGCGGGACGCCCCAGTCGCTGCATCCGTTCCTTCACCTGCGTTTTTGGCGCAATTTTGGTAATCACCAGCAGGTAAAAGAGCATAAACAAAATAAAGCCGCAGCTGAGCGAAATCCATACAGCCATAGCATTACCTCCAGTCTTCGTCGCCCGGCATGGGCTTGACAAGGTCAAAGACGTTCTGCGGCAGTTGGATGCCGTTGGTTTCGAATTTATCCATGAATTTGGGCCTGATTCCGGTTGACTCAAACTGGCCTAAGACCTTCCCCTTATCATCAAACCCGGTTTGCATAAACCGGAATAAATCCTGGAGGATGATGACATCCCCCTCCATATTCTGCACTTCCGTGATATAGGTTATCTTGCGGCTGCCATCACGGATTCTGGACTGCTGAATAATAAGGTCAACCGCCGACGAAATTTGCTCACGGATCGCCTTTACCGGCAGATCCATGCCGGCCATCAGCACCATGGTCTCGATTCTGCTCAGCACATCGCGCGGACTGTTGGCATGCGCGGTTGTCAGCGAGCCGTCATGACCGGTATTCATGGCCTGCAGCATGTCCAGCGCTTCACCGGAGCGGACCTCGCCGACAATAATCCGGTCAGGCCGCATCCGCAGGGCATTGCGTACCAAATCCCGGATGGTAATCTGACCGGAGCCTTCAATATTGGGCGGACGGCTCTCCAAAGTAACCACATGCTCCTGCATCAACTGCAGTTCGGCCGCATCCTCAATCGTGACAATGCGTTCATCGGCCGGCACAAACGAAGAGAGGACATTCAGGGTTGTTGTCTTGCCGGAGCCGGTGCCGCCGGCGACGACAATATTGAGGCGGGCGGCTACACAGGCCCGCAGAAAGCCGGCCATATCCTCACTCAGGGACCCGAAGCCGATGAGATTTTCAATCGTCAGCGGGTTCTTGGTGAATTTACGAATGGTCATACAGGGGCCGTTCAGCGCCAGCGGCGGAATGATGACATTAACCCGGGACCCGTCCGCCAGTCTGGCGTCGACCAAGGGTGAGCTTTCATCCAGCCGGCGACCCAGCGGGGCAATAATCCGGTCGATAATATTCATCAGATGCGCATTATCATGGAACTGGACTTTGGTAAGATGCAGCTTGCCCAGGCGTTCGATGAAAATATGCTTAGGTCCGTTTATCATAATTTCGGTAACCGTTTCATCCTTAAGCAGCGGCTCAATGGGACCCAGCCCCAGCATTTCGTCCAGCACATCGGCGACAATTGCCGTCCGGTTGCCGCGGGGAACGGCAAACAGATTGTTGTCAAGCACCCGGTTGCTGTATTCAGCGATAATACTTTCTACTTCACTGCGGTTCTGCTGGCCGTCTGTCAGAAGCTGCTGCTGTTCCACACTCATTTCATCGACAATCCGCCGGTGGATTTCCAGCTTTAATTCCTGGTACTGGTCTTCCGCCGAACTGTTTCTGCGGCCGGCGAAAATCCGCTTGGGCTCGTCCGAACCTTCCTTTTTACCTAATCGCTCCAACAGTGACATAAGCTACTCCTCCTTGCGCATAGTCAACGACGCCGTAATAATTGGAGGCAGCATATCGTGCCAGATACTTTCTTTAGCAATATTTAATTTTGCTGTCAGCGTTACTGTAACATTTTGTCCGGCTGACGAATTCTGGCTATTTTCAGGCTGCGTATCCACCTTGACATCGGTGTCGGGGTTGAATAAGTAAACATCTGTTAAAAATGTTGTACTGCTGTAATTCACTTTTATTTTATCAAAGGTGATTCCCACAGATTCATGCCGGGCAATATCTCGTGTCATTTCACTTAAAGTAAGGTAATCATGAAATAACATACTTAGATAGGCAAGACCATACAGCATAAAAATAAAAACAGGAATAATGATTGCGAATTCAACCATGGCCTGCCCTCGCCTGTTTACAAAATAATTCATGTGGAATCCTCCTTGTGAATTGTAAAGACAAAACAGTCTCTTGTCCTACAAGAAACTGTTTTGTGTACCAGTTTAAGTTTTTCTATTTAATAGTTGCAACTTTATCAATGACACTTGTATAGAGGTCTTTAATTCCTTTTGAAAGTATCCCTGAGTCACCTGATAAAGCGACTCCAACGGCAATAACAATAGCGAGAATGGCAGCATATTCGACCATGCCTTGACCTTCCTGACCTAAATAGCGTGCTTTGAGATAGTTTAAATAAGATAACATACTGTAACCTCCTCATAAAAAATTAATTAATTTTTATGTAAAAGCTCACTTTAAAGCGGCTTTATACATCAATATTGACAATCCTGCGAATAATCATAAAACCAACTAATTCTGCTATTATCGAAAGTGCTAAAATCACGCGACCAATAGGATCATCAACGAATGGCCTCATATAATTAGGGTTAACTATAGCGGCAAAGATTGCAATTGCTACTGGCATAGCCGCCAGCACCCAGCCAGACAGCCGGCCTTGGGCAGTTAAAGTTTTAATCTCTTGTTTCAGCTTGAGGCGTTCATTAATGGTCCCGGCAATATTGTCGAGAATCTGGGCCAAATTGCCGCCAACCTCCCGCTGAATAAGCACTGCAGTTATGACAAGATCAAGATCAGGGCTTTGTACCCGTTTGCCCAGGTTCAAAAGCGCGGTTTCCACATCGGAACCAAGACGGATTTCAGCAATTGTTTTGAAAAATTCCATCGAAACCGGTGGCTTCATCTCTTTGGCAATAAGCTCCATGGCCTGCATGAAACTGAACCCGGAACGCATGGAGTTTGCGATCATGACCAGGACGTCGCCAAGCTGATTAGTAAAGGCCTTCTGGCGGTTGGCAATTCGCAAGTTAAGATAAATGAGACTGCCCACTCCTGCCAGCATACCTATACTCGCCGACAATACTATTTTAAAAGTAAGCGCCAGGCTCAATGCCCCCGCTGCCAGCATGATACCGGCCACAAGCACGAGAAACTCCGATCCCAGGATGGGCAGACCGGCTTGCTGCATTTTGGCTTCCAGATTTTTGGATGGTGCTGTTCCCTGCATTTTCAGACTGAAATACCGGATAAACTTCATTAAGGTTGCCAGATAATCAGGCTTTTTTTCCACATAGTTTAAAGCCGCTAACTCACCGGTATAGCGTCTGACTTTCCGGGTTATTTTGTTTTTCCCCCGGGTAAAGTACTCGATCAGGACCAAAAAAATCAAAAACACCAGCATACCGCTGAGTAAAGCCACTATCAGCATATATAACCACCTCGCGCTAGCTGCCGCAGATCGCCGCGCTCAACAGTTCAATGCTGCGCGCCAGCGGCGACTCCGGCTTGATATCCACCGCCATGCGTCCATTGTTGGCGGCGGCGGAAACCAGCAGATATTCATTGGGCACAATAGCGGTTACCGGGTATCCCAGCAGGGTTTCGAGACGTTTTTTTTCTTGTTCGGTACAAGGCTCGACCCTGGTAAAAATTGTTTTCACTCTGGCCGCGTAATCAGGCCAGGTTTTAAAAATATCCAGGGCCCGTTGCATATGCTTTATTTCATAGCCGCCGCTGATCATGGAAACCAGATAGACATAGTCGGAGGCTTCGGCCGACGCAATCGCCACCGGGTTAAACGCCGGCGGCACGTCAATCAGAATATACCGGAACAGACTGCGGGCCATGCTGAGCACTTCTGTAAAGGCTTGCGGGCTCACATCCTCGGCAAACTCCGGGCGTTTGGTGCCGCACAGCACTCTGACGTTGTCCACTAC
>JAEZQV010000113.1 GCA_023441125.1 Bacillota bacterium | reverse complement strand
GGTATGTTCATAAACTCTTAGGACCGCTGATTGAGCATGACCAGGCCGAGGGAAACGATTTGCTGCCAACCCTGGAGAGACTGCTTGCCGGGCAGAGTTTTAAAGAAATAGGCGCCCAAATGTATCTGCACCATAAAACCATTCAGCTTAGAAAGCAGCGGATTGAACAGATATTAAATCTTTCTCTGGATGAAAGCGATATCAGGATGGCCCTGACAACGGCCATTCGGTTGAGGAAAATAATTACATAGCGGGAGTTTGACGAGAAGTTTGGCAGCGGTGGAGCTTATTTCTGAATACTAGCAGTCAAGCAGCGGCGTTAACCGCCCCTGATGCAGAATATAAAGATAATACATGGCCCGGGATATGGCGACATACAGCAGCTTGGCATCGTGGTGGGCAGCTGTAAATTTTTTTTCCGAGGCATTCCAGATAACAACCCCGTCAAATTCAAGTCCTTTGGCCAGGAGAATGGGAGCTACTGTTATGCCGCCGTGATAGTTAAGGTCCCCGCCGGTAATGAGATTGAGACCGGCAAGGTGCGGTGCGGCCGAACGGAGACCGGCAAACAGCTTGTGGCTGTCTGCTGCCAGTTTCGTTAAAATACCGATGGATTTGCACCCCAACTGCTGCAATTCGCCGATAATGCCGAGCGTACGGTGCAACGCGTCCAGGGGCGACTGGACCGGTTCAATAACCGGCTGCCGGCCGATTTCATAGACCGGTACGGCTTTGGAACGGCCGGCCGGAATGATTTTGTTAAACAGGTCAACAATCTCTTGGGCCGAACGATAACTGAAATTTACTTCATAATAGCGGCATTTGGCCAGGGCAAATACGTCTTTTAGCAGCGTCTGCCAGCTGGTGAGTCCCCGGTCGGTGTGAATAGCCTGCGACATGTCACCCATAATGGTAAAGGAGCTGTTGCGGGATAAACGGGCCAGCACCAGATATTCCAGCGGGTTCATATCCTGGCCTTCGTCGACGGCAATATGATCAAATTTGTCAACATGGTTGAGCCCGTCCAGGAGATATTTGAGATAGCAAAGCGGCGCCAGATCGGAACGTTCTGTGCGGCCGTCTGCCAAAGCTGCCAGCGTATGGGTTTGCAGCAGCTCAGTATCTACTCCGTGCAGTTTGGCTTTGCGCCAGGCCGGTTTGTCCTGGAACAGCTCGGCATAACCGGCCATAAGCGCAAGCAACGGCCATTTGGCACTATGCTTGGCCATGAAGGCATCGCCTTCGGCCCGGTAGCGTCCGGCCGTCTTTTCATCGGCGCGGGCTTCGCCGCGTTTAAACCTGGCTTCGTAAACCTCAAGAAAGTTTTTTACCCGGAAGGCGATATAGCGTTTGAGCGTCTGCAACCGCTCATTATAAGGAATACCGGCGCCCTCGACGATTTTTTCCAGTTGTTCTTCCCGGCTGATGACCAGATTGCCGTCAAACAGGCTGATTTCTTTAAGCTTCAGACAGAATTTTTCCAGCTTGCCGTCCAGGAAGATTTCCATCACCCGGGTAAACTCCGGTGTTCCCTTCCAGCGGGCCACCGCAGCCAGCGCAGCGGCGGCGGGTTCAGTTTCGGCTATAACCGGTTCCAATTGCATAACCAGCGCTGCCAGATCGGCAAAGGTCGTTTGGCGGACATCCTGGGCATCAATTTCCGGCAGCAGGTCGGAGATATAATCCAGGAAGATTTTATTGGGAGCCACAATCACCAGTTTAGCCGGGTTGAGCTTTTCGTTGTACAACAGATAAGACAGGCGGTGCAGGCCGATTGTGGTCTTGCCGGAACCGGCCACTCCCTGGATGACGGTGACTTGGTTGAGCGGCTCGCGAATAATCTGGTTTTGCTCCGCCCGGATGGAAGTGACAATATCCTTGAGCCGGTCGCCGGCTCCAGCCAGCAAGCGCTCCAGCAGAAAAGGATCGGCAATCAGTGATTCCTGCTGACGGGACATGAGCTTGCTTAAAATGTTGTCTTCCGACATCGCGAGCAGCTGTCCGTCTTCAATTTTGTACTGGCGTTTCAAACTGACATCGCCGGTATAGGTATAACGGCCAAGCACTTCATAGCTGGCCCGTCCGTCCTGCGCTTCATAGAAAATGGTGGAAACCGGGTCACGCCAGTCAAACACCAGAATGTCTTTGACACTCTCAATGTCCAGTTTGGCTACTTTGGTCCGGCCGATGTAGTATTGTTCAAATTCGGCAGCACCGTCTTCCCGGAAGTCTACCCGGCCAAAATAAGGGCTGTCAAGCGCCTTGGCAATATCGGCCGCCTTATAGGCATGGTCACTTTTCATCAGCGAATGGACATAAGCGCTGACCTCATCTTTTATGGACAGTGACTGATTAATCTTATGCACGCGTTCTTCCATAGCGTGTTCCAAATCGTAAATCAGCTGCTTCATGGCGGCAATGGTGTCGGCCAGATGCTGCTGTTCGCGGGGAAAGTCAGGATGGTTGCTCATCGGTTACCTCACGTTGTTTATACTGGTCTTTGCGGGTCTGTTAGAATAGTATAGGACGATGCCGCTATGTTTAGCAAGTTCTTTTGTACTCCCTGCCAAGTATTATTTGGCAGGGAGTACTGTCGTAACGGCGGTAAACAAGGGGCGGCAACCAGCTGAATGGTAAAAAAAGTACACTAATTACGCACATGATCATATATAGTATGTAATTGTATCATAAAATGAAAAAACGTTTGGAAAATGTATTGTGAAGTTAGTATAATGTGCTATAATATAACTTAATTTCATACTCTTTTGGCGAAGAAGCCGGTGACACTAATGCTGTACAGCATTAGTGCTGCTGGTTTTTTATTTTTACTGAGGAAGGTGACATAATGGAATTATCGCTTAATTCCCTGGCAGCCGGTATCGACACGGTGTGGGTGCTGCTCTGCGCTGCCCTGGTCTTTCTGATGGAAGGCGGCTTCGCCGCGCTGGAGGCTGGTTTTGTCCGCAGCAAGAACTCATTGAATATTATTATGAAAGTAATTATGGATTGCACGGTAGGCATTTTAGGGTATTTCGCTTGCGGCTTTGCTTTGATGTATGGCCTGGATCAGGTCGGCATCATCGGTTGGTCGGGCTTTTTTCTCAAAGGCAATATGGGGTATTTAGGCTTAAAAATACCGGTATACGCGTACTGGCTATTCCAGGCGGCGTTTGCCATTGCCATGGCGACCATTGTGTCCGGCGCGGTCGCTGAACGCATGAAGTTCATGCCGTACCTGGTGTTTTCCTTAGTTGCCACGTCGTTTATCTACCCCATTGCCGGCCACTGGGTCTGGAGCAGCGGCGGCTGGCTGGGCAAGCTGGGGATGCTCGATTTTGCCGGTTCGGCCGTGGTGCATTCATTAGGCGGCTGGGCTTCGCTGGCGGCTGTGCTGGTACTGGGGCCACGGACCGGTAAGTTTGGCAAAGACGGGGTTGTGCATGTGCTGCCGGGCCACAATCTGCCGTTGGCTGCCCTGGGGGCTTTCCTGCTGTGGTTTGGCTGGTTTGGTTTTAATCCTGGCAGCACCTTGTCGGGGCTGGATTTGAATATTGCCCGCATCGCCGTAAATACCAATCTGTCGGCAGCGGCCGGCGGTACCATTGCCGCCATTTACACCGCCATTAAGTGGGGCAAAGCCGACCCCAGCATGGCCATCAACGGGGCCTTGGGCGGCCTGGTGGCCATTACGGCCGGCTGTGCCTTTGTCGAGCCGGTCAGCGCCGTCGTAATCGGCGGCATTGCCGGCATGCTGGTGGTGTTTGCCGTGCCGCTGTTTGACCGGTTGCGGGCCGATGATCCGGTTGGCGCCATTGCCGTGCACGGCGTCTGCGGCACGTTTGGCACAATTGCGGTCGGAATTTTTGCCGAACAGGGCGGCCTGCTCTATGGCGGCGGCTGGAGCCTGCTGGGTGTGCAGACCCTGGGGGTAACTGCAGTATCCCTGTGGGGGTTTGCCGCCACGTATGCCCTGTTTGCCGCTCTGAAAGCCGCGGTTGGCATCCGGGTATCGGTGGAGGAGGAAACCGAAGGCCTGGATATGAGCGAACACGGCATTACGGCTTACAGTGACCTGGAGTGCAATCCGCTTACTGCGCTGGGGCCTGTGGCCGCAGCCAGACCGCTGCCGGTCGTGCAGCACCGCCTGGCGGAGTAGTCAGAAATTCCTGCGCTATAAAAGCTTATCCGGCATATTTCACACACGTGGAATATGCCGATTTCTTTTCTTTATAGTAAATTTTTCCAGAGGAAATGCTTTTTGGCAGGTTGAATTTCTCTAAAGAATAGCAGGTAAACTAACATAAGAACTGTCATATCAGCGAAAGGAGTCTTTGGATGCAGGAAACGTTGCGCAAGGTTACATATTATAAATGGCTGATTTTTTGTGTTGTTGCTACAGGGACCTTTATGTCCACCATGACTTCATCCATTGTTAACGTAGGTTTGCCGCCGATTACAGCGGCGCTGCACACCGATATTCCCACCGCCCAGTGGGTGGTTACCGCTTATTTGCTGGTGATTACCAGCCTGTTGCCGCTGATGGGACGGCTGGGAGATGTATGGGGCCGGCGGAAGCTTTATGGCTACGGCTTTATTGGCTTTACGGCCGGTTCCCTGCTCTGCGGTCTGGCCAATTCGATCGGGATGCTGATTGGCTTTCGCGTGCTGCAGGCGGTAGGAGCATCCGCCCTGATGGCCAATGCCATGGCCATTGTCACCAGCAGTTTTCCGCCGGAGGAGCGGGGTAAAGTATTGGGCATGACCGGCACCATCGTGGCGCTGGGCAGCTTAAGCGGCCCGGGCCTGGGCGGCCTGCTGGTCGAGCATGCCGGCTGGCATTCGATATTTTTTGTCAATCTGCCTGTCGGCTTGCTGGGGTATGCCGGTGTCCGCCTGATTCTGCCTCAGGACCGGAATTTGCTTAAAGAAACAATCGACTATATTGGCGCTGCGTTATTTAGCGCCGGCATGGTCAGTTTTTTGCTGGTATTAAGCTATGGCACCGACTGGGGCTGGCTGTCGGCGGCTACCCTGGCCTGCAGCGGTTTGGCGCTGGTGATATTTGTCGCCTTTATCTGGTATGAGCAGAGAATTGAACAGCCTATGCTGGCGTTGTCCATTTTCCGGAACTGGGTCTTTGCTGCCGGCAATTTAGCCGGCATGCTTTCCTACGCCGCTATGTTTACGTGTACCTTGCTGCTGCCGTATTTTTTGCATGACGTGCGGGCCTTTGCGCCGGCCAAGACCGGACTCATTATGTCGGCTTTTCCTTTGACCATGGCGGTAACGGCGCCGGTCAGCGGCACTTTGTCGGACAAGGTCGGTCCTGTCAGTCTGACAATTGCCGGCCTGGGCCTGATGGCCGGCGGCTTGCTGGTAACAGCCGGCCTGCAGCCTGATTCATCGCTGCTGGTGATTATGGCCGGCCAGGCCCTGATGGGGCTGGGGAACGGCATGTTTCAGTCCCCCAATAACAGCAGTGTCATGAGCGCCGTCCAGCCCAGGCAGCTAGGCGTAGCCAGCGGTGTCAACGCACTGGCGCGGAATTTTGGCATGGTGTGCGGCACGGCGCTGGCCGTCTCGATCCTGGAGTACCGGCGGGCGGCCAGCCTGAGCGGGCTTGGCCAGCCAACCGCGGCGCAGCAGACCATGGCCTTTATGACCGGCTATCATGATGCTTTGCTGGTCGGTGTCGGCCTGGCCGTCCTGGGGGCGCTGGTTTCCCTGCAGCGTCCGCGCAAGCTGCAACAGCCCCAGAGTGAGTGAAGCCGGCCGCAGCCGGTCGGGCTACCTGTGGAAAAATAAGTAAAAATCATGACGGCCGGGCTGGACAAATATTGAAAATCATGGTTGGCTGTGTTAGTATTAAATTAAACCGAATATTTCATGTTTCAAGGGGAGCTGGATGGGCCGGCTGAGATATAGATCCGCTAGATCTATGACCCTGTACCTGATCTGGGTAATGCCAGCGTAGGGATGTAACAGAGCTTTTATCTACTCTGAAAGCGCATCGTTACGATGTGTTTTTTTATTTATAATTACAGGAGGGATTGGTA
>JAEZQV010000013.1 GCA_023441125.1 Bacillota bacterium | reverse complement strand
AAAAGCGCCATCATCCCGGAGGTATATAGACGATATTGGGCCTGCCTGTACTTTGATTTAAATATACCTCTGCCTGCACTTCATACAAATCAGAAATAAATTCCGCTGTTAACAAATTTTTCGGTGTATTATTACCAACGATTCTGCCATCTTTCAACGCAATAATCCGGTCACAATATAAGGCTGCAATATTTAAATCATGGAATGCTGCTAAAGTCGTACAATGAAGCTTCTTAAGGATTTCCATAAGCTGCAATTGGTACTTGATATCCAAGTGATTGGTCGGTTCATCCATGATTAAACAGGGTGTATCCTGGGTCAACGTCCTGGCTAGAATCACTCGCTGCTGCTCACCGCCGGAGAGAGTGGAAAACTTCCTATTTCCCATATTTTCAAGCCCTACAAGGTGCAGCACCTTGCGTGCTATCTCATAGTCTCTTGCATTATCACGTTCGAGAAGTTTTTTATGCGGTGCTCGTCCCATGAGAACAATGGATTCCACCGTAAAATCGAAATTATAATAATTATGCTGCGCCATAACTGCCACTTTCAAAGCAGATTCCTTTAAACTCATATCGGTAAGATTTTTCCCGTCAAAAAAAATGGCCCCAGTATCTGGCTTTAGGACGCGATAGATACATTTTAGCAGAGTTGATTTGCCGCTTCCATTTGGACCAATGATACCAACAAATTCTTTTTTCGCTACAGCTAAAGAGACTTGCTGTAAAATTTCTTTGCCCTCTATAGAAAAAGCAATATCTTCAGTTTTTATATTCATGACCCGCCGCCTCCGAAACCATAGGATTTCTTAGCAATAAGCCAAACAAATCCCGGTGCCCCGATCAAGGAAATGAGAATGCCAACAGGTATCTCCGTTCGTGGAATCATTGTCCGGCAAAGAGCATCAGCTAACACAAGCAAAAGCGCACCAGCCAAAGCAGATAAAGGCACAAGATAATTATGGTTTGTACCGGCAAAGAGCCGCACAATATGCGGTACAATAAGACCGACAAAACCAATCATACCCGACGCATAAACGATAAAGCCAACCATAAGTGAACTCAGCATCAAATATACTTGACGATATTTACGCAGATCTGTTCCAAGTGTAATCGCCGTTTGATCGCCAAATAACATCATGTCCAATATACGGCTTTGCGACCAGAAAAACAAGATTCCAAACAACGTAATCCCCACAATAATTCCCAATTCATTCCAATCGGCACCCGCAAAACTGCCCATAAGCCAAAAGAGCACTGTCTGTATACCATTCTTATCATTCGCAAAATAGACGACAAAGCTAGCTATCGCCGAACAGGCTGTATTAAGCGCCATACCTGCAAGAAGAAGCTTTACTGAGTTTGCTGTACTGCCAATATTGGCAATGATAAGTACTAGCATTGATACGCCTAAAGCACCAATAAACGAACATACGCCAATGAAGTTGTTTCCAAAAGACAATCCTACACCCAAAAAGATTGAAACTGTAGCTCCTAAAGAAGCGCCTGACGATACACCAAGAACATACGGATCCGCCAGCGGATTCTTTACAATAGACTGCATGACCACACCACAAACTGCAAGACTGGCTCCGGCACAGGCTGCGAGCAAGAGTCGCGGCATTCGCAGCAGCCAGACAATATCATGAACCGGTCCCTGCCCCGGAGCATCAACCGCCTTGGCATTAAAAAGTCCAGCTTTGACCGTTTCATAGAGCTTGTCGCCTGCAAGATGAACCGATCCTATTCCTAATGCAAAAAACATTTCAACAATAAGCAAGACAGCTAGTCCCAATATAAAAAAATCATTCCTTATTTTCTTCAACAGCTGAGTCCTCCTCCTTTAAATCAGGATAAAGCCCCCGCGCCATGAGACATATTCCATCGTATGTGCGTACAGCGCTACTATAAACCATAAAAAGCGGGGTGACATAAATTCGTTTATTTTGTACAGCCGCTACACTTTGCAGAGCTGCTTTTTCCATAAAAGTTCTTGCTTCAAGGTCTGCTGACGCATACTTATTCTCACTTACGACGAGAAAAATTACATCCGGATTCTCCTCAATAATCTGCTCATAGCTGATAGTTCTGCCCGTATCAATAAGCTCCCCGCAAACATGCATCAGAATGTCGCCGGCAAGAGTATCTTTGCCATAAACCATGATCTGATCCTTTATGACCTCAAGGATGAGCGCACGCGGCCTTGTTCTCCCCTTTGTGGTTTCCTGCACAAAATGAATTTTTTGGTCCATTTGTTTCACTATTACTTGTGCCAGTCGCTCTTTTCCAAAAATGCGCCCGATGTCCAGGATGTACTGATATTCATCTGCTATCCTTTGGGGACCTGTACCACGCATAGAAGACCGCGCCATATAGGTTTGCACACCGCGACCATTCCAAAATTCTGTAGAGCGAGTGTATCTATCCGTAAAAGTCGAAGCCCATGCCAGAATAAAATCCGGCTCCAGCATAAGCATATTTTCTGTATCCAACACATATGGCTGGCGTAAAGGAATACTTTCATAAGCCTGACGGTATTCTTTTTTTATACATTCAGGATAAGGAACCCCCAGAGCGGCGACCAGCCGATCCTGTAAGCCTAATGCCAGTAATGTTTCCACTGAATTTTGCCAAACGGCAATTACTCGCTGTGGCTCCTGACGAAATTTAACTTTGACAGGCTTTCCCTGTGTATTATAATTTTCTATTTCAACCAAAGCATTAGCACTACTACCAGCACTACTGCCTCTATCCAATGTCGCACAGCCCGTAACCAGCAGTGAAAAAGCAACAATTAAAAAAACTATATATTGAATAACAGCATCTCTCCCATCAATGGATAAGAGGTGGTAATCTGCGACTACCACCTCTTATCATTTCTGCATCCTTAGAAAGAGTACCTAGCTCCAATAGTAAAATTCCGTCCGCTCTCCGGCAGCGCACCCGGGCCGTACGATGCTAAAGCTTTTGTTTCATAAGCTTTGTTCAGAATATTATTCAAATTCAAGTAAATCTGAGTATCAGCGGTAAGCTTATAATTGAGTGCCAAATCAAGAACACCAAAACTGCTGCTCGTGAAATATTTTTTATCATTGCCAGAATAAATTGTATATGCCAAATCACTGAACCAACGCCCCGCGTCATAGGCAGCATCTATGCGATAAATATTGCGCGGGCGATACGCATTGATGAGATCATCTGGATTCGTTCCATCAGGGTTATGCTGTACATTCTTCGCATGGAAATTTTCATTTACCCAGCTGTAGTTGATGCCTACACTCCAGGCATCATCAAAAGCATGTGTGTAGCCTGTATTAAGAGATTTCTTACTTCGTTCAGCATTGACAGCTTTACTTTGCCATGTGCCTGTAGCAGTATTCAAGACACTATATCGGGCAATGGCATTGCTCATGTCCGTATTGCCATAATTTATTGAGAAGACATCCTGCTTAGCCACTTTGCGGCTTAACCCGACATTATAATTATATCCTTCTTCATTTTGTAAAGGATCAATTGCAAGGGCCCGTGAGAAATCAAGACCTGTTACTGGCTTAAATATCTGGCTGACAGAAAAATACATAGTAGTGGTATTGTCAAAATCATAACTGCTGTATCCAGAGAAAGTCATTTTAGAGGTCGATCCATAATTATTGGTATTATAGTTTCCGCTGCTGTAATGTGCGTAATTTACACCCGGGGTCACTGTGAATTTATCACTGACCTTGATTTTGTCTTGAAGAAATAAGTTATATGCATCACGATTGGAATCATATTGTTTAGAACTGTCACGATATGTATATTTACTTTGACGGAAATCAAAACCGTCAGTAATGCTGTGTTTACCGATATGCTTAGCAAATTGGATCGCCGTACCGGTTACCTCTTCAATATCGGTATGGAAATTCCCGGAATTCTTTGCCGCTGCCAAAAACTCACTCAAATAAGGATATGGCACATTCCATATACTTGAATAGTCTACTGTATTATAATGCGTATAGTTCTTATATACTCTGAAAAAACTTTCCGCATTTTCATCTGTTTTGTCAAAAACATATTTGATATCGGCATTATTCGTCAAAGACTCATCATACGAACCAAGCCAAGCATCATACAGAAATATATTCCGGTAGCCGTTTACCGAACTGCTAAGTCCCGTGTATCTATGAGTAGCAGCATTTACTGCTGCCATTGTTCCGTTATAAAATGTGTCCATGTAACGATAATCCGGCGCTGTTATTGGATAATAAGCTTTTTCGTAGGAATGATTATAGGTAATCGCTAAACTATGGATTTTGTCAAAATCCTTTGTAACATTGAAGGAAGCATTTTCATCCCGGTATTTTGTATTATCAAAAGTTTCCGTTTTTCCAGTACTAGCATCCAGATACTTTGAATCCCCGCTCAGCTGACGGCTGGCAGAAACCGCATATTTCAGGCTACCATCATCTGAAGCCCCCGTATGGGTGAAGGCGTAATTATGACGTCCCCATGAGCCTGTAGCAAGATCGACTGTCGTACGTGGCTGTTGTGAACCCTTCCGCGTAATAATATTAATGACACCACCCGCAGCGTCCGAACCATAAATCGTTGATCCGGCCCCTTTGATGATCTCAATCTGTTCAACATTATTGATTCCTGGCAAAGTGCTGAGATTTACACGTGATTTCGTGCCGGCATAGCTGTTCGCGTCGTTATCTACACGTCGTCCATCAACTAAAATTACAATGTTGTTTTCACCATTAATGCTGAGTTCTGTATTGAAGCCGGCATAACCGTATTCACCGCCATGGTATCCCGGCGTAGCAATCTGAACGCCAGGAATTGTCTTCAAAACTTCTACGATATTGCTATAACTGTGCTGCTCAATATCCTTTCTGCTGATTGTAACGACATCGCCGCCGGTAATATACGGATTCGATAGCTCATTTTCCCGCTCTCCATTAACAATCACTTTATCCAGTTCATAGGTTTTTACTTTTTTCTCGTCTGATGCCGCAGTTTCTCCTGCATATGCCACCGAAAAATTCATTATTCCAGCAAGCACACATGATAATACTAAAGCTAGCCAATAATTCCTTTGTCTCATACGGAATCCTCCCTTGAATACAGAAATCAAATCACCAATCAGTTGCGGGCGATGCAACAACTATATTTCTCTACCTTGTATTTCGATACTGCTTAGCTAAGTGATCTTCTTCTCAGCTGCAACATCTCTGTTCGTAAACACCTTAAGGAAAATCGCCTTAAAAAGGTTTTCTCCGCCTGGCAGGAACAACTATCCTGTACGCATACAAAAATTAAAAATCTCCCAACCACAGGCGGGAGATAAAATAATTCCCATGTCACATCAAAAAATCCCGGCATAAGACGCCGGGATTAGATTCCATACAACATGGATGTACTTAACCCCCTCCCTATCGCTCGTAGGTAAAACGGTGATTTTCAGATAGGCAGTTCTCCTGGCTCTGGATCATTGCTCGTCCAAACCTTCCCAAGACTTTCGCCTCAGTGGTATATATTGGATTCGCTCCTCATTACAGTGGCGGGACCGCGCCGGTTTCTCACCGGTCTTCCCTATTAAGCCCCTCAGGGCACCTATCTCATTGCTATTCAATTATACTGTCGAGCATACTACTCTATGTTTCGCACTTATAGTACCATTTATTGACATGGATTGTCAATTATTTCTTTTTTTGTCCGGTGCCCAACTAATTTGAAAAACATGCAGTGGCTATAATAGCTGTTTGAAAAAATCTCATTTCTCCACCAGCTGTTTTATCTTTACATATTCGTCCCATGTATCGGCATCATAAAAGGGCATTGGGTCAGGCCAGCTGAGTTCTATAACCCATTCTGTCTGATTGCGGATTATCTGGCGGCCGCCGGTGTCGCCCTGCAAGCCTGCCAAAGAGGAGCGCCAATGCGCGCCAAACAATACCGGACTACACCGCTGTCCCTGATAACAGGGAACAATAATAGTTTTGTCACTGGCTGCCTGTTCAAATTGAGCAACAACTGCGTTGATTAGTGCAGTAGACACAAGCGGCTGATCGCCTAAAAGGAATAGTATCCCATCTAACTGCCGCGGCAGCATTTGCAGGGCGAGTTTGACAGAGGATGCCTGCCCGCTTTGGCGGTTAGCATTAAAAACCGGCGAAATATGATAGCTATGGCAAATCTGTGATAATTCAGTCTCAGGTTCGCCAATAACGGCTACGCACGCGGCCCAGGGCAGTTCCTGAACGGTGCCGAGCACATGAGCCAACAGTGGCCTTTCTGCCAAAGGCAGCAGCAGTTTCTGCCTGCCCATGCGGCTGGCCGAACCCGCTGCCAGAATGACTGCGCCGATAGCTGCTTTCATAGTTGATATACCGCAGCAGGCAGCATGACATCACCATAGCCGGTACTGACAACAACCCGTTCAATAGCAGCGTTGGCAAGACGGCAATAGGCAGCAATCTGGGCGGCCGCTGCCTGAGAACCGGGTTGACCGCCACCGCTCAGCAGCAGCACTTTAGTCCCGCGGGCATACTGAAAGATACCTTGCCGGTGCACAGTCAGCCTGGCCAAATCCAGCCAGCCGGCGATTTCGCCGGCCTGCTTATGAATTATTTTGGACACTAAATCCATACGATACGTATTGGTTTCAGAGAAATGCTGACCTAGCACGCTTAAGTTTAATACCCCGACAGTAATGGCAGTGCTTGCCGGCACAACCGGTTCATGTTCGGCCGGCGCTTTAATCAGCGAGCAGCGTGCACCGTCAGCCTCCACCAGAAAATAGGCGGACGGAAGGCTGCTGCTCAGCCTGTCAATCCAGTCAGCAGGCAGACCGATTACTTTTTCCCCTGCCAGCCCGGACAGCCAAGCTATTATCCCCTTTTTGCCAAGCGCTGCCGCAACCTGTTCCTGACCGGCAGTATAATTAGCAGTTAAAGTGTGTTTATAGCCGGCAATCTGATTATAGAGCATGCGGGTGGTTGTTGTAACCATAACTGGAACCCCTCGCCGGCAGGCGCAGACCGCCAGCGACTGCAGCAGCGAGGTCTTGCCGCCGGCACCGACGCAGGCGATGATTCCCGGTTCGCTTATGCCTAATGCAGTCCACAGCATACTATACTACCTGAATAAATACATCCATATTACCGCCGCAGGCCATGCCCTCATTGGCTGCCGTCTCACCAGACATAGAAATTCTGTAAACAAATGACCGGCAGTCATCCAGCGCTGTCAGCGCCTGCAGCCGGGCTTCCGCTTCCGCGCAGCCGCCGCCAATGGTGCCGACGACCCGGCCGTCCGGGTAAACCAGCATGCTCGCGCCGGCTTTACGCGGCGTAGAACCCTGGGTGGCAATGATACTGACCAGCGCGGTTTGGGTGCCGGCCTGCCGGGCTTCATTAACGGCATAAACCAGAGTATCCAGCATCTTTTATTTACACCTCCACTTATCCGAGAGCGGACGGCAGTTGGCATTCCGCTCTACAGCCACGATCTCGGCCACAATACTCAAAGCGATCTCCTCCGGGGTCTGGGCGCCGATATCCAGGCCAATCGGCGCGCGCAGCCGCTCAACAGCATTCCGGTCAAACCCTTCGGCCAGCAGTGAATTGATGACGCCCCGCACCCGGCCCTGACTGCCGATCATGCCGACATAGGCCGCCGGCTGGGTAATTACGGCCCGCAGGCACTCGACGTCGGAACGGTGTCCCCGGGTAACCACGATAATGGTGCCAAAACCGGCCAGGTCCAGTTCCGCCAGAACCCGGCCGAATTCCCGGCAAATGACCGCTTTGGCCTGAGGAAAGCGCAGCGTGTTGGCAAAGTCGGGCCTGTCATCCACCACGGTAACTGTATAGCCCATCATCGCCAGCAGGGTGGTCAGCGGCTGGCTGATATGACCGGCCCCCAGC
>JAEZQV010000005.1 GCA_023441125.1 Bacillota bacterium | reverse complement strand
CAATCACCGCATGCCCTAAATCTCTGAGAAAATTGGCTACATGTCGGCGGCTGTCCTGATCATCGTCTACTAACAAAATTCTCACGGTCTTCCTCCCCTATATCCGGCACTTATCCTTGCAATATTTGTTACCGTTGGCAGTCGGCATATAAAAGTGGCATATATTGTAGGTAATTGCCATTTTCTCTACACTATCTAAAGTTTCCTGCTGTTTAGAGCGCTATTTTGCTCAGGAAATGTTAGCTGCTTTGTTGGCAGGAGAATGAATGGCACCAGGAAATAGAACGGGGTTATCTAGCCTAGCGGCCTGCTGGACAAGTTTGAATTTAATTATAGTAATAAGGCAGGATTTGTCCAAATAGTAGCGAAGAATACAGGAACTTCTATAAGCGAATTCATGCTGACGACGTTTGGCGGAATGCTTTTCATGGAGGGGAATATGGCGCATAGAAAAATTCTAATTATTGAGGTCTCAAAGCTAATACGTCTACAGCTTCGCCTGCAATTGGAGAAAAACGGTTTTGAGGTTCTGGAGCTAAATAATGCCGAAGAGTTATTTGCTTTTTCGACGCGTTTTTGGGGAATAGACTTAATCATTCTGGAGATCAATCTTCCCGGCATGGATGGTATTACTGCTCTGGAAAAAATGTCCCAGGATAAACTGCTGTCAACGATACCGGTGGTTGTGCTTACCGGCTGTACAGATCCGCATAGTGTACGAAATGCCTTAAAAGCGGGGGCTGTCGATTTCATTGCCAAACCGTACTCGCCGGCAGGGCTATGTGAACGTATCGCCCGCATTGTTGATCCGACCCAAAAGTCCCTGGGATACAGGCAGATAACTGCCCACTGCCTGGCTGAAATTGAAAAAGAAATCAACCGGGCCCGGCGCAGCAACACCAGCTTTTCTATTCTAAAATTGAAAAGGTTACTGGTTAATACGCAGGAGAATATTGCGCAGATCATCACCATGCGTGATGCCATCGCCGCTGTTTTGCGGAGTATTGATGTTGTCCTGCTGGATAATGAGCGCAACTTCCTGATCATATTGCCCTTCGCTGATCAGGCGGGTATTACAACTATCCTCCAAAAAATTTATAAAAATGTCTTCGCCGGCCATGTGGCTAATTTGCGTTATGCGAACGTGGTTTATCCGGCAGATGGAATATCGGAAGATGTTCTGTTAGCAGTTCTTGACGATAAAGTCTGGGTTGATTATAAATATTTATGAGATTTGGGAAAGCTGGTACTACAGAATGAATCAGTTTAGCTTACTATCGAAAAATTTCATTTGCATTTGCCTTTCGAGCTTTCTCTATTTTGGCAGTTTTTATTTGCTTTTACCGGTATTGCCCCAGTTTGTGGCCAGCCTGGGAGGAACAACGAGTCAAATTGGTTTGGTAGTCGGTTTTTTTACACTGATTTCGGTTGTAACCCGGCCGCAATTCGGTAAGCTGGCTGACCGATACGGCCGCAAAAAGATTATGCTGTTTGGCTCGGGCCTATTTGCCGTACTATTCCTTGTTTATGGCCAGATTCAGACTATTGTCCCGCTTTATGGGCTGAGGATATTGCATGGGATTGCCCACGGCAGTTATCTGGCGGCGGCTTACGCTTATGTTGCCGATTTGGCGCCTATTGAACGGCGGGGTGAGGTTATGGGGATTTACGGCGCCGCCAATGTGGTAGCCATGGCGTTATTTCCGGCTTGGGGCAGTTCGCTTATTACCGGCAGCCAGGACTTCTCAACCCTGTTTATGCTTGCCGTCGCTACGGCTGCAGCCGGATTTTTGACCGTTGCCTGTCTTGATGAAATTAAACATGAGGATAAGGTCCGGCAAACAGTGAGTATTCTGGCTGTGATGCGCCAACGGGCGGTATTGGTAGCCTCACTCACCCTGTTTACTGCGGCCACGGTATATGGCACAGTTATTACTTTTCTGCCGGTATATGCCCCGGGACGGGGCATAACCCATTTCGGAATATTTTTTACCACCTATGCGGCTTTTACCTTAATCAGCCGGGTTATTGCCGGGAAACTGTCAGACCGGTTTGGCCGGCGTACCGTGATTCTCCCTTTCTTAGCATTTGTGGCCATAGCGACATTTTTACTGCCTTTTTTACATAACACTTATCTGCTGATTTTTATCGGCGGGTTGTTTGGTTTCGGGTTTGGTGCATTTATGCCAGCCTTAAATGCTTTTGTGGTGGATGAAGTTTCGCCCCGGGAACGGGCCAGTGCCCTGGCTGTATTTACTTCCTTCATGGATGTGGGGATTACAACCGGGGCGGTAGTCTTAGGGGTGATCGGTGAACTCTGGGGTTATGCCGTCATGTTCGGCTTTGGCGGCGTTATTATTGTCCTGGGAATTGTCCTGTTTGCTGTCGGCGCCAGGAACCCATCCCGGTCCAAAATGCTCTCAGAGTGACCGGCAGAATGAAAAACACAGAAAAACGGATAACTTCTGTCAGATTCTCTGAAAATTTGGCAGGAGTTATCTTTTTATATGGTAAATACTATACGATATAAGATTGTAGGTTGTTTTTGCCTGGGGATGAGGATCGAGGGCACTGTCCCGGTAAAATACTAAACTTATTACAGTGGCGCTGTTCTGTTGGCATAGAATGGCACCCCTGTCTCAAGATACCGTTTCAGCTTTGCATTAAAAATTGTTAAACAGGATCGGGACGATTGTCCCCTGCCCCTCTAATTATGTCGAAAGGCGGGATTATTGCGTGACAACATTGTTAAACCAGACGAGGGAAATTAATAAGCTATTGCAAAAATCAGAAAAAGTGGATTACAGTAAGGTTACCGAACTGCTTAGCGGCTTTATGTCTGCCAATGTTTATTTGGTGGACAGAGAAGGTGCCATTCTCGGACATGCTTTATGCGCAGGCTTTGAGTGCGACGTTATGCTGGCAGACGTTCTGGAACAAGGGCGTTTTCCGGAAGAGTACATGCGGGTATTGCGAAGCGTACGTGAGACTACGACCAACATTCGCCTCAATGACAACAGTTGCGTGTTTAGTGAAGAATTGAAGTGCCCAATTGAAGAGAAATACAGTCTGGTAGTGCCGGTTGTAGGTATTGGCAGACGGCTGGGATCTCTGCTGATTGCCAAGTTTCATGTTGAATTCACTGAAAGTGACCTGGTGCTGGCCGAATACGGCGCCACTATGCTGGGGATGGATATGCTGCGTGGCAGAATGGATAAAATGGAAGATGATACCCGTAAAAAAACTACCGTTCAGGTCGCTTTAAGTACGCTTTCCTATTCGGAAATTGAAGCTGCCATTAATATTCTGCATGAACTGGACGGGGATGAAAATCTAATTGTAGCCAGCAAAATTGCTGACCGGGTTGGCATCACCCGATCGGTTATTGTTAATGCGTTAAGAAAGCTGGAAAGCGCCGGCGTACTTGAGTCGAAATCGCTGGGCATGAAAGGCACCTATATAAGAATTCTTAACGAGAATTTAATGGAAGAACTCAACAAGAAGAAGCACTAACAGCGAGCTTTGCAACACTCTGCAAGTAAAAGCTATTGTCGGAAATATCTGAATAAAATTTCACTGCAATTGCTGATAGCGTGAGGGAGGCCTTGGTAAAGGTTTCCCTTGCATTATAGGCTGAATTCATGTGGCGGTTTTCCGGGGTGCGGTGACACCGGTATGAAAGCATAGGAGGACATAATCGTTTTAGCTAAGCAATATAGCCATAACTTATCAGTTATGGTTTTTTTTGCATAAAGTTCACTTTTATCTTGGCCTAGTTTCGAAGTAATTGTTCCAGCGGAAAGTCAAATATCTAGGACAAAGGAGGTTTATCGTTATGGTAAACTCCGATCAGATGCGGAATGATTCCTGGCTCTTTTCCCGGCGTGAACGGCAACAGGAACAGGTGGTACAGGAGCAAAATGCAGCCAGGCCCTGGAAGATATTAATTGTGGATGACGAAAAACAGATTCATAATGTGACCAGTATTGCGTTACGGCGGTTGGTGTTCGAAAACAGGCCACTGGCCTTTATCAGCGCCTTTTCTGCGGCAGAAGCCCTGGTTACGCTGCGGCAGCACCAGGATATAGCTGTTATCCTCCTGGATGTGGTTATGGAAGAAGAGGATTCAGGCCTAAAACTCGCGAGGATGATCCGCAGGGATCTGGGAAATAGAATGACGCGTATTATCCTGCGGACAGGTCAGCCGGGGCAGGCACCGGAAGGGCAAGTCATTATGGAGTACGACATTAACGACTATAAGGAAAAAACAGAGCTGACCGCACAAAAACTTTTTAGCACGGTGGTTACCGCCTTGCGCTCTTACCGGGACCTCGTGGCCATGGAGACCAGCAAACGGGCCTTGGAAAAAATTATCGAAGCCTCGGTCACTATCTTTGAGATTCAGTCTTTACGCAGCTTTGCCAGTGGGGTACTGACCCAGCTTATCGTCCTCTTAGACTTGTGGGGTGAGGCCAGCGACTGCGAGACAGCCGGTTTGCTGGCCGTAAAAACGGAAGAGGAAGAGGCATTCTGTATATATGCCGGCAATGGAGACTATCAAGACCGGGTAGGAGCGACCCTCCAGGACGCAATACCGGCAGATATTTACCAACTGGTCCGGCAAGCGGTGCAGGCAAAGAGCAGCCTGTTCCTGCCAGGACAATTATGTGCTTTTTTTCAAAGCAAACGTGGCGCAGAAAGCATTCTGTACATAGATTCCCCTGCACCTGTCAATGACTGGGATCGCCGGTTGATTGATGTCTATTGCGCCAATGTAGCCATTGCTTTTGAAAATCTGTTGCTAAATAAGGAAATTGAAGAAACGCAGAAAGAGGTCATTATTACCCTCGGTGAGATGGCAGAAGCCCGGTCGCGGGAAACCGGCTTTCATGTAAAACGGGTTGCGGAATGCTCGGCCCTGTTGGCGAAAGCTTATGGTATGCCGCCGGAGGACGTGGAGGTGCTGCGCATGGCATCCTCGATGCACGATGTGGGCAAACTGGCTATTCCGGATGCTATTCTCAACAAGCCAGGACGGCTTACACCCGCAGAATTTGAAATCATGAAAACCCATTGCCAGATTGGCAATGAAATGTTGAAAAACTCTCAGCGTACTGTTATGAAATCGGCGGCCATGATTGCCTTGCAGCATCATGAAAAATTTGACGGCACAGGTTACCCGTGCGGCTTAAAGGGGAATGATATTCACATCTTCAGCCGGATCACGGCGCTTAGCGATGTTTTTGACGCTCTCGGCGCCGTCCGTTCTTATAAACAGCCCTGGCCGATGCAGGATATACTGAACTATATTTCTCAGGAGCGCGGCAAGCATTTCGATCCGCACCTGATTGATATCTTTATGAACTGTCTGGATGCCATCATGGCCATCCGCCAACGCTATCAGGACCCCTGATTACTGAAATTATTATTTAGCAGAATCAGGCTGTTCAGCAGCCAAGACCTCAGATGGGGAAAGCGGGGCAAAAGCATGACGAACTGGCTGCATAGCATCAAGACCTTGTTCTTAGTTGGAATCATCGGCATGGTGGGACTGGTATTTTTTCTGCAGACGGCTGTAGAAATAGCCCAATTCCGTAGTGTACTGGAAGACAAGGTCACCGACGCTCTGCAGGCTAAGGCGGGGGAAGTCAAAGATCATATCGACGGTCACTTCAGAGACGTCGGCAATCATTGCATAGATTTGGCCAGTACCATGGAATCCATGGATAGCTATGATTTCAACGTAGTTTTGTCAGTAATTGACAAAATCGTTGCCGCCAATACTTTTGTTATTGGCAGCGGTTTTTGGTTTGAACCCTACAAATATGATCCGGCCCAGAAATATTTTGGACCGTATAAATATAAGGACGCCAGCGGTCAGGTAAAACTGACCTGGGAATACAGCAATGCGCAGTATGATTATTTTCACTATGACTGGTACCGACAGGGATTTACTACCGACAAAGCAGTAGTCTGGAGTCACCCCTATATAGATGTGGTTACCGGTGTGCCGATGGTTACTGCTACCAGCCCGGTGCACAAAGGCGGCGAGATAGTTGCCGTAACCACGGTAGATGTCGGACTGAATGAGTTAACCGCCTATATCAGGGATATAAAAATTGGCGAGACAGGTTATGTTTTTCTGGTAAGTTCAAGTGGTTATTATCTTGGGCACCGCAATCCCGCCAATGATCTTGTCGGCAATATCTTGGATGATGAAGACCCCGGGCTGAGTCAATTAAGTGCGAAAATAACAGCGGCTGCCGAGTTGTCAATCGACCGGGCAGTGGTTCGGGGCGTCCCGGCCTTTGTGGCCTATGGACCGGTGGGAGACACGGGTTTACACGTAGTCCTGGTATATCCCGAAGCGGAAGCTTTCGCCAGTACCAACCGGGCCCTGTGGACCAGTGTGGCTATTTTTGTTTTAGGACTGGTATTTATCAGCGGCTTTCTTTGGCAAGTTTCCACCCGCCGCATTACCCGGCCGCTGGTTCAGTTAATGGAAGATGCCCAACGCATCGCCAAGGGTGACTGGTCGATGCCGGTATCGGTAAATACCAAAGACGAAATCGGTTTTTTGGGCAGGTCATTTGAACAAATGCGGCAGCGTTTGTCGGAAAAGGTTGGCGAGCTGCAGCGCTCCAATTCCGAACTGACATGCGCTTATGAAGAAATTACGGCCTTAAATGAGGAACTGGAAGCCAATCTGCAGGAAATCGTAGGCTTGAATCAGGGGCTGGAGTGCCGGGTGGAGGAACGTACAGCCCAATTGACAGCAGCCAATCAGGAACTTATTGCCACTATTGAAAATTTGCGCAGCACACAGTCCATTCTGGTCCAGTCGGAGAAGATGGCTGCACTCGGCCGGCTGGTAGCCGGGGTAGCTCACGAAGTCAATACTCCGTTAGGCATTGGCGTTACGGCGGCTACGCATCTGCAGCATATTCTGAACCGCTTAATTCAACTGTATCAAGCCGGGAATCTCGCCAGGGAAGACCTGGAAGAATTTATTGCCGAGTCAGTCGAATCCATGCCGATGCTGCTTACCAACTTAGAGCGCGCGTCCCACCTGGTACGCAGCTTCAAAAGAGTGTCTGTCGACCAGTCCAATGAAGTACGGCGGACTTTCAGAGTCAAGGAATATCTCGAAGAAACGCTGCTTAGCCTATACCCGAAAATCAAGGGAACCAAAATAACTATTGCCGTTGAAGGGGATGCAGCCTTAGAAATTAACAGCTTTCCCGGTTCTTTGGCTCAGATTGTTACCAATCTGGTGGAGAACTCTTTGCTGCATGCTTTTGACAAAGGCGTAGCGGGGCAAATCTGTCTTAGTTTTGCCGCCGACGATGAACAGTTTTGTCTCATATACACCGACAACGGTAAAGGGATGCCGCCAGATATTGTTGCGCATATTTACGAACCTTTTTTTACCACTAAGCAAAGCAGCGGCGGGACCGGTCTGGGTATGCACATAGTTTATAACATCGTAAGCCAGATATTTGGCGGCACCATTACGTGCCAGAGCATTGTTGACCAGGGGACCATTTTCACGGTAACATTTACTTTATAATAGCGGCGGACTACTGCCGCAGATGATTGTCGTTCCGGAAGGAGGGAATACAGATGATTGCTGAGTTTAAATCCATAGTGGTGTGCAACGAAATCAATTTAAACAAGATCGCCCAGCATTTTGGCATAAACCGCAAATTTAAATGGGAAGATTCCTTAGTGTTAAAAGCAGAACATTTGCAGGGTGTAGTAAACGATACAGCCGAGAAACTGGTTTTTGTGTTTTATTTTGGCAGCATGGTCTTTATCAATTTCCAGCATCATGAAATTATGGATGTTGTGAAATATATTAAACGCATTGAACCGGAAATAAATGAAAGCTGTTCTTTTGCCTATGAGGATGATTATAAAATTGAAGTCATTACTGAGGAAGCGCCCGCGATTAACAATGATTACATGATAGTAAATAGCGGCAGTGATTACCAACGGGAGATTGTCGCTACTATTCTGGCCAAGTCAGTGTCTTTGGAAAAGAGTGAAACACAAGTCGATTCCTTGCTGGACCGCATTGAGAATGTGGTGAACAATCTCAACCGCGGTGAGCTGGGGGTATCGGATGAGGAACTGGCTAAAATGGCTGCCAGCATCCTGCGGTTCAGGCTCAACGCGATTTCCTACCTGATGCTTTTGGACAATCCCGAGATAACCTGGACCAATGAAGAGGCCTCTGCTTTGTACGACGAACTTTCCGTACTGTTTGAACTGAAAGACCGGTATGAAAAACTTCGCCACAAGACCGAGACTCTTATGGACATCACCGAGGCGTTTTCCAACCTGGTGCATGCCAAACGGGGGACCAGGCTGGAGTGGGCTATTATTATCCTGATCGTGATTGAAATCATACTGTCAGTGTATGAAATGTTTTTCCGGTAAATTACAAAGGCGGCAACAGCTTATACTACTTGTAGGCGGTTGCCGTCGTCTTTTGGAAAACGTTACATCAGAACAAATGTGTGGCCGAAATAAGCCGTATGCAGCCTCGGAAAGCTGCTGACAGATAGCGGGACAGGCTGTAAAATTGGAAAAAACAGCATAATTTTATTGACGCAATCATCGATAATCGATACAATATATTGTGTTACAACATATTAATAACACAAAATATTGTGCTGTATCGGGGGTTGCGCTATGAAGTTATCAGAAAATGCTGTTAAGGTTCTGGAAAAAAGATATTTCATAAAGGATGAAAATGGCCGGTTGCTGGAAGACGCTGACGGAATGTTTCACAGAGTCGCTAAAGCTGTGGCCAGTGCCGATGCCCCATATGTTACGGCAGCCGAATTACAGGTGCTGGAGAATGAATTCTATGAAATGATGTCCAGTCTCATGTTTCTGCCGAACTCGCCAACGTTAATGAATGCCGGCAGACCCTTGGGGCAATTGAGCGCTTGTTTTGTACTGCCAATTGAAGACACCATGGAAGATATCTTTGAGACGGTAAAGAATGCTGCTTTGATTCATAAAAGCGGTGGCGGCACAGGTTTTAGCTTTTCACGGTTAAGGCCTAAAGGGGCAGCGGTAAACTCTACCGGTGGGGTTGCCAGCGGTCCCATTAGCTTCATGAAGGTTTTTAATGCCGCTACCGAGGCGGTGAAACAAGGCGGCACGCGCCGCGGAGCCAACATGGGAATCCTGCGCGTTGATCATCCTGATATCGTCGATTTCATTACCGCCAAAAAGGATAATGCCGATATTACCAATTTTAATATCAGTGTCGGACTTACCGAGGAGTTTATGCAGGCAGTAGCCGAAAACCGGAATTATGACCTGATCGACCCGCACCACAAACAGGTGGTGAAACAGTTAAACGCCCGGGAAGTATTTAATATCATTGTGGATATGGCCTGGAAGAATGGCGAACCCGGTATACTCTTTCTGGACCGGCTGAACAAGGCCAATGCCACGCCGGCCTTGGGCGAATTTGAAAGCACTAATCCCTGTGGTGAACAGCCGCTGCTGCCGTATGAATCCTGCAATCTTGGTTCGATCAATTTGAGCCTGATGATAAAAGCTACCGCTGACGGACCTGCCGTCGATTTTGCCCGCATCGGCGCCATTGTAAAAAAAGCAGTTCACTTTTTGGATAATGTCATTGATATCAATAAATATCCCTTGCCGGAAATAGAAGCGACGACAAAAGGGACCAGAAAAATCGGCCTGGGTGTTATGGGCTGGGCCGACATGCTCTATCAGCTGAATATCGCTTATAACTCGGAGCAGGCGCTGACGCTGGCGGAACAAGTAATGGGCTTCATTCAGGCAGAGTCCCGCAAAGCGTCCATGGAACTGGCAGAACAAAGAGGCGTATTTCCGCATTTTGCTGAAAGCATCTATCAGCAGCAAGGCAGTAAGGTACGCAACGCGACGACTACCACCATTGCTCCGACCGGGACGTTAAGTATCATCGCCGGTGTTTCCAGCGGCATTGAACCTTTATTTGCGTTGTCTTATATCCGGAACGTTATGGATAATGAAGAATTAATCGAGACCAATCCTTTCTTTGCGCAGGTTGCTGTAACGCAGGGCTTCTATAGCGCTGATTTAATGCGGACAATTGCCGGGAAGGGGACAATACAGGGGCTGGCGGAAATACCGGCAGCCGTTCAGCGGACTTTTGTTACTGCTCATGATATTTCGCCGGAGTGGCATGTAAAAATGCAGGCTGCTTTTCAAAAATATACCGATAATGCGGTGTCCAAAACGGTTAATCTCTGTAATCAAGCCACCCGCGACGATGTTAACAGGGTATTCAACCTGGCATATGAGACGGGCTGCAAAGGCGTAACGATTTACCGGGACGGCAGCAGGGATATGCAGGTGCTTAATATCGGCAAGGTTAACGGCAAAGACGCGATGGCGGCGGCGTCCGCTAAGCCGGATACGAAACAGGCCTTTTTCTCGCCAAGACCCAGACCGGCGATAACAACCGGGTTTACTGAAAAAGTCAAGATTGGCTGCGGTACTTTGTTCATTACCGTAAATTATGATCAATACGGGATTTGCGAGGTATTTACCAATACCGGCCGGGCCGGCGGCTGCCCTTCGCAATCCGAGGCCACGGCCAGACTGGTGTCGATTGCTCTGCGCGCCGGTATGGACGCCAATTCGATCATTGATCAATTAAAAGGTATCCGCTGCCATTCGACAATCAGACAAAACGATTTGAAGATTTTATCTTGCCCTGATGCCATTGGGAAAGTTATAGAAAAAGTAATGCAGCTTCAAAACGGTGATAAACAGGAATCTCTGGCTGCTTCCACAACAGCCGGCAGCGAGAGTGGTAACGTTAGTGGTACCGAATGTCCCGAATGCGGCAAGATGGTGGAGCATGAAGGAGGTTGTGTTATTTGCCGGCACTGCGGCTTCAGTAAATGCAACTGATGATTTTTCAAT
>JAEZQV010000505.1 GCA_023441125.1 Bacillota bacterium | reverse complement strand
TTCGTCAAACGTCAGCCCGTCCCGGGGGAAACTGACAATATCCGCCAGTAATTCCCGCCCTATAGTCACAGCCTCCGCCACTGTCTCCAAACGGGGATCAGGCAAATCATCCCAATGCTTGTTGATTCCCAAACTCACACAGGCATTGGCATCCCGGGTAAAATAATCATGAAAATTCGCTATTAATTCGCTGTATGCTTTCATTTGCTGTCTCCTTACGACTACGCGCTGCTGGCTCGTGTCAATAAGGTATTATATCATAAATTCGCTGAAATATTACCAAAAAGCAGCAGTCTGGGGAGCCGCCAAGGCTCACCTTTTCAAGCGCCGAATTCAGCGAAACCGTCAACCGCCACGACCATGAGACGCAATTCCTTCATTTGCACATTCCGCCTGCTAAATTAGTTGCGCGCAAAACATGAGGCGCTAAAGCGCGCCCGGTACGGCGGCCTTTTTTTCGGTATTGCTTTCTCCTGCCGCCAGTACGCTCCTGCGTTCATGATAAAACCGCGCGCAGACAAGCAGGGCGAGAACGCCCGTGTATATCATAAACCCGCCGAATTCCTGGGCAGCATCCATAAACGACGCTCCACGCAGAATGATGTCCCTGGTAAAGCGGAATTCCCAGACCAGCGGAAATACGTTAAACGCGATCTGGACCCAGCCAGGTAAGATATCTAGCGGACTCGTCATCCCGCCCAGAATAAAACCACCCGGCAAAAATAAAATCATTCTGCTGGCCGCAATCCCCGGATTGGCGGCGCCCCAGCCGAACAGCATGCTCAGCAGGCCAACCGATACCGCCAGCAGCAGGATGGACAACAGCAACACACAAAAATTCCCCATAAAACTCAAATCGCCGACGATCCGCAAGATAACCAGACCAATAACCAGCGACGCGGCCAGGCAGGCGGTGTACGGCATAAGCCGGAGCATCAGTTCAAAAGGACTGGTCTCGAGAAGCTGTGTATGCCATTGTTCCGTCAGGCGCAGCCGGGCGATTATCCCAATGGTGGCAAAAACAAAATACATAGTGCCGAAGAAAAATAAGAAACCTAAGGTGGTTGAGTTACTGGCAGAACCTGTTGGGTTAAATAGCAACCGTTCCTTGAGCGAAATATTGTTCATAACTGCCGCGGTTTGCTCACTGTTTAACCCCAGGGCCTGAATTTGCACCGACCCGATTTTTTGGTTCTGGTTCGCCACGATGGCGTTGAGTCCACTGCGAATGCTGGCGCTTTGGGCCGCATTGGTATTGTCGTAAAACACGCCAATATTATTAACGGTGCTGCTGTAGCCGTTTTTTTCAAAGCCGTCCGGCAGGTACACGACCGCGATATTGCGGTCCTGATACAGTAGCTGCTTAGGATCGGCGGGAGTATTTAGAACAGTCTGAACCCGGATATAAGGAGATGCATCCATTTCTTCAATAAATTCCCGGCTGAACTTCGAGTTGTCCAGATCGATTACTGCAACTTTGCCGTCTTTGATATAATTATTGGAAAAAATGGCAGTAAAAGCAATCGTAACAACTAAAGCCACCATAATGGAAACTTTATGGTAGGGCATTCCTTTACCGGAAAGCAAATAACTTAACTCATCTTGCCAGGAATGCATCTTTATTCACCCCAATTGTCATTCCGGGCAGCAAACCGGCTTGCGGCTCAACATAGATCCGTACTTGAAAAGCGGCAAGATCCGCCTGGCCCTTTTCCCGGCTCATTTTCAAATCGGCAAAGCCGGGTGCGGCTGTAATAAAGCGGATGACGCCCTTGACAGACTGCTGGCCGGCTACGGAACTGCCGCTGACCTCATCGCCCGCTTTAAAGCGGGCCGCCTGTTGCTCATCCAGATAAATATCATAATAGTAACGCTTGCTCTCCAACAGAATGGCCGGTGCATTGGCAGCAACCATTTCCCCTTGTTTGGCAATAATCTTAAGTATCTTGCCGTCTTCCGGCGCCTTTAACGTCAAGCGCTCCTTTTTAACTTGCAATTCCTGCATCTGGACAGACAGATTTTGTTTTTGCTGGCTAAGATCTTGCACGCCATATTTATTGTTTTCCAAATCCTGACGCTGGTGGGCAATGTCAGGCAGGTAAATGTCACTGGCATTGCCGCTTGTTAACACCTGCTCTTTGGCCGCCTCGCCGCTGCCGGCCAGCATTTTTTCCAGCAGGCGCTGCTGCTGCCCGACATTGGCGCTGGCTACGTCCAGTGCCATCCGGGCGCTGTCCAGTTCCGCCTGCGAGATGGCGCCCGAAGCGGTTAAGGCCTTTCTCCGGTTATAGGTAAGCAACTGATTGTCATAGGTGGCTGTTGCGGCATCCAGCGCCATTTTCTGTTGTTCGATTTGCCGGTATGTCTGTATTTCACTGGTTGCTGTTTTAGCCAGGCCAATCTCAATGCTGCCGCTTAACTGATTAATTTGGGCATCGACCTGATCGATTTGGGCCTGCATCCGCGCTATGGCCAGATCAATATCGGTACTGTCCAGCGTCAGCAGAATATCGACTTTTTTAACTTCCTGTGCTTCCTTCACCGCTTCCTTCACCAGCCGGCCGCCAATATTTTCAAAACTGATTTTGACCTGCTCGGCATTAAGAATGCCTTCCTTTCTTTCCAGCGCTACTGTGACAGCATCATGCCCTGCGAATACCAACAGCAGCCCGCCAAACAAAAGCACTCCCAAAAATACAATTCCCAGTCGCAACGTTTTTTGTTTCAACTCCATTAATCTTCTCATTCCTTTTTCATAATTCATACTTGATCATTTTGCCGCACACGTTAGTTATAATAACTAACATGTGCGGCAAAATTTTTTTATACGCTTAGCCCTTTGGTAAACAAATGAATTGCCGTTTTAATATATTGTCCATCGGAAGCATTTACCATGTTATGACCACATGTTTTAAAAAAGAAGTAACCAAAATTAATTGCCATAAACGCCAAAGCTAATGACTCAGCGTCACTTTCCGCAATTTTTCCTTTTGCCAGCATTATCTCAAAATAATTTTGCAGAAAAGATTTGAATTGAGGCGGTCCTTGCTGAATAAATTCACTGATCTCAGGAATTGTTTTTTCTTCCCGCAGCGTGATTAGAAATGCAGCCCGGTTGTTGGTCATAACTTGCTGGTATGTTTCACTGATTAACAACAAATCGGCCTCTAAATCCCAGCAAATTTTGCCATCAAATATTTCTTTTAACGACGGAACATATGTCATTTTTTTAATAACGGCTTCTAAAACCTGCTTCTTGGAGGAAAAATGGCGAAAGACCGTCATCTCGCTAACATTCGCCTGCGAGGCGATATTCTTCATGGACACCGGATGAAAGCCTTTTTCCTGAAATAATTCACTGGCTGCCAAGAGAATTCTGTCCTGGGTCAGCATATTTTCATCGTACATTTCTACCCTCGCGTTAGTTATTATCACTAACATTATAACGCTAGTTACCAAAATATTCAATATCGCTATGAAAATAATCCGGAGATTAATCTACCGCCTCCTCAGACCTTAGCGTTTCATTTCAGGCGCAAGCTTGAGCCTAAAATCGATCAATGCAACGCTGTCAGCCCCTGCCAGGGCGGATTGTATGCGCGGCCGTTTCATAAAACTACTACCGCCTCAAGAATATATAAGAAGAAAGAGTTCTCCGAAGCTAAAGACTACCGCAATAAAGCCGCAGACAGGCTTATTGCCGGAAATAATACTGACTCTGCCATCTACGTCAACGCAGAATTGCCGTTTCGGTCTTCCTGTCAAACAGATGCAGCCAGTTGGTATCCAGAAATACTTGAATAACGTCGCCTGCTTGTACCGCCGACCTTGTGCTGATTCTGGCGATTAGGTTAAAACCTTCCCCCGCCAGGTACAAGTAGCTTTCCGCTCCCAGTATTTCCCTAACCTCTACCCTAGCGCTGATTATGTTACCAGCCGCCGCTTCGCCGTGTATTGCTGCCGCCTGGACAGCCTCCGGCCTGATCCCCATAATTACCTCTTGGCCAATATAGTCGGCACCTGTAAGTTGCTGTGCCTTGTCTTCAGGAAGCCTGATGCTGTTTTTACCGAAGACAAGGTATATGGCCTCGGCGCGTTTTTCCAGTTTAGCGCCGATGAAGTTCATTGGTGGACTGCCAATAAAACCGGCCACAAAGAGGTTGACCGGCCGTTCATACAGTGCCAGGGGGGTGTCAACCTGTTGAATGAAGCCGTCCTTCATTACCACAATTCTTGAACCCATGGTCATAGCTTCGGTCTGGTCGTGGGTCACATAGATGAAAGTGGTATGCAATTTTTGATGCAGTTTGCTGATTTCATTTCGCATCTGGACTCTGAGCTTGGCATCCAGGTTTGATAAGGGCTCATCGAAAAGAAACACCTTCGGCTCACGCACGATCGCCCGCCCCAGAGCAACCCGCTGCTTCTGGCCGCCGGACAAGGCCTTAGGCTTTCTGGCTAGCAAATGTTCGATAGCAAGAATACCGGCAACTTCCTGTACTTTGCGCTTGATTTCCGCTTTGGGAACGTTGCGGTACTTTAATCCAAAAGCCATATTCTCAAACACGGTCATATGCGGGTATAAGGCGTAGTTCTGAAATACCATGGCTATGTCCCGGTCCTTGGGCGGCACATGATTGATCAGCCGGCCGCCAATATAGATTTCACCAGCTGATATTTCCTCCAAACCGGCAATCATTCTAAGCGTAGTTGACTTGCCGCAGCCGGAAGAACCAACCAGGACAACAAATTCCCCGTCGGCAATGCTGAGACTGAAGTCGTTGACTGCTGTTATGCCGCCTTCATAGCGCTTGTAAACATTTTTTAGTAAGACGTTCGCCATATTTGCCTCCATCCTAATAGCAGCTAAAATCAGATAACCCAAGCTTCATAATTAAATTCATAGGGTTAATTTATTTAATGCCCGAACGGGCAAAGCTTTCGGTAATATTTCTTTCAAATAGCAAAAACAGCAGCAATAGCGGGGCAATGACAGCAACCGTGGCCGCGCAGACTTCGCCC
>JAEZQV010000502.1 GCA_023441125.1 Bacillota bacterium | reverse complement strand
GCCCGTGTTCAAGATAAGAAACAGCCCGGCCATTGCGGCTATAATGCAGCCCAATTTGACAGGGGTAAGCCGTTCTTTAAGAAGCAGCGGTGCAAGCATTAAAACAAACATGGGGGCAAAATAATAGCTTAATGTGGCAATGGACACCGTTGTATATTTATAGGCCTGAAACAGGAAAATCCAGTTAAAGCCGATGGCCGCCCCCGACAGAGCCAGCAATAAAAAATTTTTCTTTATCAGATCAGGGGAAATTTTTTGCCGGATAACAGTACCGGCGCATACCAGGAAGGTACAACCCAAAACGGCTCGCAGAAAAGCAATGTCCAGCGAGGCCAGATTAATATTTTTTACAAATGCGCCAATGGTTCCGAAAATGAGCATAGAACTTATAAACTTAAATTTTGCGTTCATGTCGCCGACCTCACAAAAGATTAGGGGAATACCCGCCAATACAGATATCTCAATTATAGCATAATATCAGAATGTCGCTTCGCTGTTGTCCTTGCATTCGATCGATCATAGAAAATCGATTGTTTATCAGGAAAAGTAACTGTCCAGCTTCTGAATATATTCAGCTTTGGTCATTAATGGGCGATAAGACTTTATAATGGTGTTGGCTGCCTCGGCCTTGTTGACCAGCAGATCAATTACCGTCATGGCCATGAGCTTGGCAGGCAGCACACAGGCGGTCAGATAGTCCACCGCTTGGAAATCCCGCGTATGGAGAGCGCCTGTCACTCCGCCAATATAGGGATGAATGGCCGGCATGAGATGGGAAACATCCCCCATGTCGGTGGAGGCGCTAAAGTGCCCGGAATATTCCAGACTTTTTTTGTCCAGCAGTTGCAAAGCATTTTCAATAAACAGGCGGTTGAAAGCTTCCGGGCAATTCAGCGGCAGGTAGCCGGGCAGGGTTTTGATGATGGTTTGTGCGCCAATAGCGTCGCCGCCGGCACGCAGCGCCCGGTCTACTTTAAGGTGGGTTGCGTCAATGGCCGCCATAGTTTTTGCTCTTACGTATGTTTCCAGCCGTACATCGGCCGGGACACTGTTAACCAGATCGCCACCCTTGGTGATGATGGGATGGACGCGCACAATGTCACCGTCCCGGAAGGTTTCCCTTAAGGCGTGAATGCCCATCAGGCCGAGCATGGCGGCATTGAGGGCGTTAATGCCTTCCGCAGGTGCTTCGGCAGCGTGAGCCTCTTTGCCAATGTACTGAATGGTTTTACCAACGAAGCCATTGCTGGATTCGCCGATGGCCACTTTAGGCAGCGGGGACTCTGTGGCGGAATGAATCATCATTGCCATATCGATATCGTCAAAGGCGCCTGCGTGGATGAGTTCCTGCTTGCCGCCCAGGTAGTGGATTTTGCCTTCTGCCCGCAGTCTCAGCCGGTAGGAAATTTCAACATACTCTTCGGCCGGCACCGCTAAAAAAGCGACATTGCCTGCCAGGTGTTCGCTGATTCCACTTCGCTTTAATCCCAGGGCTGCACCCAGCATGGCGCCAAGCTGGAGATGATGCCCGCAGGCGTGCGCTGCCCCGGTTGCCGGGTCGGCAGAGGGACTGTCGGGGCATAATACTGCATCTAATTCCCCTAATATGGCAACAGTAGGCCCGCTGTTCCTTGCCGGCAAAGTTGCTTTTACACCGGTGATGGCTAATCCGTCCTGGTAAGGCAAGCCGAGCTCGGTAAAGAAATCCTTCACCGCCTGGGAAGTGACATATTCTTTGTAGCCCAACTCCGGATGCTGTGCTACCGTTTGGGCCAGCTGGACGATTTTTTCACTTTGTCCGTCGATAACTTTGCATACGGCCGCTTTCAAATCTGCTGTGTTCATAATAACTCCTATAGTTTTTATATTATTTTACCATAAATTGTTATGTGATGCGGCTAGCGGTTATATAATTATGCTGGGTATATTTTTATTTGCCACACTCCTAGCAGCGATTATTTCTCGCACTTTTCAACCGCCAGAGCGGCTGGTTTTGCTGCAGAGACATAGTTTTGCGCTACCGGTGGACGAAAGGCTTTATTGACTTTAGACCGAGAACTTATTATACTAAGGTAAAAATTACGCATACGGAATAGGTTTAGCGGTAAATAATGGAGGAAAGCATGCTTCAGATTTTTGATAATCTTTGCATACTGCTGGTAAAGGCAGAGCAAAAGCACAATCAGTTCACCAAGGCTGTTTTACAGAAAAGAAAATTGGCGATTACACCGGTTCAGATGCTGGTGCTCTATACTTTGTACAAAGGGGATGGCATTAGTCTTTCCGAACTGGGAAAACGCAGTTATCTGGACAATTCCACGCTGACGGGTCTGATCGACCGCATGGAAAGTATGGAGCTTGTTTACCGGGCCGATTCCGCGGAGGATCGCCGGGCATATCTTATCTTTTTAACAGAGAAGGCCAAAAAGATGGAAGAAGCTGTGTTAGCAGTTTGCCGTTTTGTAAGAACGGAAATGCTGAAGGAATGTACGGAGGACGAAATAAAGACATTTGAAAAGGTGCTTTTAAAGATCTATCAGACATTATAAGTCTTAGTAATGGTTAAATTCGCGCCAAAAACCGGCGGAATTTTATACCTTTTTTAACGGGGCCAGCCACAGTTTCTTTAACCTGATGAGCCGGACATTCTTGCTAATGCCTTTGCGAACCACTACCGGTACCCGGTTATCTCGCCGGAAAGGAATGATATGTATGCATGTAAATGTGCTATTGTTCTCTGATTTTGAAACCCTGGATGCATTCGGACCGGTTGAAGTATTGGGACGGGTTGCGGAGTTTCAACTGCATTTTATTTCGGCAGATGGCGGTATTGTTACCAGCAGCCAAGGTGTACCGGTCATAACGGAGTCCTGGGACCGGGCTGATTTCTCCGGAATTATATTAGTCCCCGGCGGGCAGGGAACACGGACACTGGTCAATGATCGTATATTTACAGAGAAGCTGCACGACATTGTGCTTCAGTCTGAATATTGTCTTACAGTCTGTACCGGGTCGGCGCTGCTTGCGAAAACGCAGCTGCTGAATGGCCGCAAGGCCACTTCAAATAAAAGGGCCTTTGCTTGGGTTCAGTCGGTAAATCCCGCTGTGCAATGGGTCAGCCAGGCCAGATGGGTGGTTGACGGCCGGTTTTACACCTCGTCCGGGGTATCGGCAGGCATCGATATGGCGCTGGGCTTTGTGGCCGATTTGTTTGGTAACGGCAGAGCGGCAGAACTTGCCCGCAGAATTGAATATGTCTGGAACGCAAATGCAGCAGACGACCCGTTCGCCAGATAACGTAAGACCAGAATTCCCGGCCTTTTACAGGCCGGGAATTTTTTTAGCCAGAAGCAGGGGCCGCAGGCAATAATAAATTCTTGCTATTATGTAGATTATAATAAAATCAAAGGAGGCGTAATCACACTGTGTCTACCGAGAATCAACGGAGCACGCTGGTGGCAGGTTTGCTGCTGGCCATGTTTTTTTCTTCGCTGAACCAGACTGTAGTTGGCACCGCTATGCCGAGAATTATTGGTGAACTTGGCGGTTTGAGCATTATGACCTGGGTGACTACGGCTTATATGCTGACGTCGACAACCATCGTGCCGATAGCCGGCAAGCTGGCAGACCTTTATGGCCGGCGCGTGATCTATATCAGCGGCCTGACAATATTCATGCTGGGTTCCATCCTCTGCGGCACCAGCAGTAATATGCCGCAGTTGATTATCTACCGGGCCATACAAGGCATTGGCGGCGGCATTATGATGCCCTTGGCCATGACGATTGTGGGCGATATATTTTCGCCCGCCGAACGCGGAAAATGGCAGGGAATTATGGGAGCCTTATTT
>JAEZQV010000484.1 GCA_023441125.1 Bacillota bacterium | reverse complement strand
CCGCTGGCCCGGCTTGCGCACCGGCAGTTGACGGTTCCGGCTGTCCGGCCGGCTGGCGGGCGGCCTGTACGGTGTTCGCCAGTTCCCGCAAGACCTTCGCCGCCGCTGTTAACTGTTCAGGGTTACCGTCATTCCAGGCCCTGGCCAGGACTTGCAAAACCGGTTGCCGCTCGGCAACCGCACCGCCGGCCGGCTGTCCAGCCGGCATATCGGCCAGGCCGGCCGCTTCGTCCATAATATTGGCGAGCAGCACAAGTTTTTCGGCTGATGTTCTGGGTGATTTGAGCAAGGCCGCCAAACCGGCCGGCAGAGCCGCTTGGTCGGTCTGGGTCTGGGCCTGCGATTGTGTCGTAAGAATATTTTGCACCAATTCTTTGATTTCCGGCGGCAATTTATCGATAAGTGCGGTCCTGTTGCTAAGCATTTGCCCGAGCTCGTCCAAGCCCGCGGCAATAAAGCTTTCCAGGGCCACAAGCACGGCGCGGGTGGCAGCCTGCGGCTGCGGCGCTTGCGCGGCGGCGCCGGGTGAAGCCTGTGTCCCGGACGGATTTTCCGGCTGGCTGCTGCCAGCCGCTGCCGCAGTATCCGCAGTTTCCGGCGACGCCTGAATTGGCTGATTTGCTGGAGTTGCGGCGGGCACGGCGGCGGCCGGCCCTGTCACCGGCGGCGTGCTAACGCTATTGACATTTGGTACGCTCATGTTCTCCCACCTTACCAATCTACATTAATAACACTTACAGGCATAGTTAGCCATCCCCCGGCTTCTTTCCTGCTGCCTTACGAACTTTTCTATAGGGCAATGATCTAAATCTTAACATAACACACAATCGCCGGCTATAACATAAACTATAATAAAAGCTGCAAGGGAGGCAATAGAATGCCAAAGTTTCGACAACTAATACCCAAACGGTCGTCACGGCCAACGCCGGTATTTCAGCTTGTTCCCGAACAACCGCTGACTGCCGGCTATTTTGTACTCCAGGTCGAACCGGCTGTCCGGCATGGGTTAGAAGAGCTGGATACCACCAATCCGCGTCATGCCATAACCGAAGTGGCGCTCATCAGTTATTTCATGGGTATGGGCTTTGATTACCGCACCGCCAAGGCCATTGTGGAGTCGTGGGAAACAGACGAAGGCCTGCTGCGCCAGGGAGTGTTAACCGAGTAATCAGCTCTGTCGCAGCGAGCGCCAGGCGGGCTTGCTCTCCGTCAGACAAAAAACGAGATTGCCACAGGCACACCCACGCTAACAGGCAACTCTTGCCTGTCCCTGGGCAGTAAGCCGCGGCAATCTCTTAGTATTGCTATTCGATTACAGTAACCAGTTCGCCAAACAACTCTTTGCTGGCCTTGATTTTCTGCTCGCCCCCCATGACGCACAGATAATTGGCCCGCATAACCGCATCCACCAGTGCGGCCAGCTTCTTAATATCCTGCTGCCGTGTGGCCAGTATTTCGTCCCGTTCCTGCTGCAGGTCGGCCTGGCTGATGTTGCGGATATAGGCGGCATCCGCCCGCTCCCCTTTCATCTGCGGCGTCAGCGGCGCGTCGAGGGTGCTCATGGTGCCGATAATATATTTGGTCATCTCCCGCTTGCTGACATTGTCGGCGGTAAAGGCATTAAGATAATTGGCCGTCTCATCATAGACCTTAACCGTTTCGGCCAGATTGGGGTCCCGGTAGGAGCCAAACACCGCATTGCCGCTCCTGTCAAACTGGGCAAAAGCGCCATAGGCCCCGCCCTGCACCCGGATACGGTTCCAGAGGTAATCATAGCGTAAAATGGTTTCCAGCACCTTCATACTGCCATGATAATTATAGCCCAGCCGGCGGAAATTGGCGCCTTTGGCAACATACTGGACTTTGCCGGAGGTTAGCAGCGCTTCGTTGCGGGCCTCGGTTTTAAAGCTGAAATTAGCCGGTTTATACTTTCTGTTGCCCAGTTTTTCCAGCAGGTCAGGGAAACCCTGGCGGAATAATTTATAATCTTCCGTATCGCACGTGATGCCTGTCAGCAGATTATCGCGGTTAAAGACCATCTGCGCCACCGCCGCCAGCTTCTGCCCGATTTCCTGCGCCTTGGCGTCCAGCGTCTGTTCCAGGGCGGCGATAAACTTATAATATGTCAATTGGCCGGCTTCATTAAATTTGGCCACCGGTGAGACATAGGACAACAGTCTGCTGGCCACAACCTGCTGGCCACGGCGGAACAAGGCCGTGTCCCAGGCGGCTTTGGTCTCGCGGATAAGTTCTTTCAGGCGGTTGGTATCCGTAAACAGGCTGCTGCCGGTCACATCGCCCAGTAAGGCGAACATGTCGGGCAGCTTGCTCACCAGGGCTTTGGCCTTCACCCGGAACATGGGCGAATAGGTTTCATCGTCGCCATTTTCCGAGTAGGCGAGTACATCATAGGTAAAGCCGCCGGTATGAATATTAATCTCTTTGGCGAGCTCGGTATAGGGAAATTTCCGGGTGTCTACCTTGCCCAACAAGTCGGCCAGTAAAAACAGGTAGGGCCATTCCTGCTCCGCCACCGCTGCGGTGTTAAAGTATAAATTGACATAGGCAATGCGGTTAGTAAACATGGGATGCAGGAGCACAGGCAGGCCCTGCTCTTTTTGGGCTTGCGTCACCAGTTCTTCGGTCTTGGGATCAATATCCTGCAAGGCCAGCAGCGGAATCAGTTCCAGCTTTTCCGGTGAATCCGGCGTTTCCTGGCGCGCTTTCAGCGCCTTGGTCTGCTTAACAAGCTTGGTGAGTTGGGCATCGCTCAAACCGGCTTTGTCTTTGGCCAGTTTCTCTTTGAGTTCGGCAGCTTTTTGGGCGCCGATTTCGCGATTAGGCTGAAGGGCGACCAGGGCCTGATGGGTATTATCTACCAGGCAGCTTGTAATCAGCTGCTCAAAATAGCCGTTTTTGTACTGGTGTTTAATTTTTTCCAGGGCCGGTTCGTAAGCCAGATGCATCAGCGGGTCTTCGTCATACAGCCAGCTGTCCAGGCACTTCATATTGTAAACAAGCCCCTTCGGGCGGTTGCCGTAGTTTGCTTCACGCAAATGAAATTCAAAGATATTAACCGACGACTCTACCAGTTTGGGGTCCAGCCCGTTTTCGGCCAGTTGCCGCAGGGCGCCGGCAACGGTATCTCTAAAAGCGTCAATCTGGTCAGGATTCGCACCGCTCACGCCGAACGTCATGGTAGGCTGCAGGATGCTCTTACTGTAACTGCCAAAAACCTCTTTTCCCAAGCCGGCGTCAATAAGCGCCTTTTTCAGTGGCGCCGCCGGGGTCTCCAGCAGGATGTGCTCCAGCATCATCAGTCCCAGGTAGCTTTCCGGGTCGGTAGCCTGGCCGGCGGCGATGTTCAGCGTGATAAAAGTTTTATCGGCCGTTGATTCCTGGGGCGATACCGGATAATCGACCACCTTGACAACGGTTTGGGCAAACGGCTTTTGCAGCGGAATGTCCGAGTCCGGCTTGATCGCTGTGAAATCTTTAAGATAGGCGTTATCGAGGAATGCCAGGTTATCGTCCAAGTCCAGATCGCCGTACAGAAAAATATAGCTGTTGGCAGGATGATAATACCGCTTATGAAAAGCAATAAACTGCTCCTGGGTCAGCTCCGGTATATAATCCGGATCACCGCCTGATTCCACGCCATAGGTTGTGTCCGGGAAGAGAGTGGCGTAGATTTGATGTTCCAAAATAGCATCCGGCGAAGAAAAGACACCTTTCATCTCATTGTAGACAACCCCTTTATAAGAGAGCTCGCTTTCTTTGGACGGCAAATCGTAATGCCAGCCTTCCTGCATGAGAATCTCGGGCGTCTCCAGCATGAGCGGATAAAAGACGGCATCCAGATACACATCCATCAGATTGCGGAAATCCTTGTCATTGCGGCTGGCAACCGGATACATGGTCTTATCGGGAAAAGTCATGGCATTAAGGAAAGTATTCAGAGAACCCTTAACCAGTTCAACAAACGGTTCCTTAATGGGAAATTTACGCGAACCGCATAGCACCGAATGTTCCACAATATGCGGTACGCCGGTGGAATCGGCCGGCGGGGTGCGGAAGGCAATGGAGAATACTTTATTATCATCATCGTTGCCCAGGTATAGTAGCCGTGCACCGCTTTGTTCGTGCAGGAAAAGCTTTGCTGCGGAATTAATCTCGGTTACTTGCCTGGCAGCCAGCAGTTTAAAGCCGTGATAGGTCTGACCAACAGTAAAAGACATCTTGTTACCTCACTTCATGTATTTTTTAACTATCCTATGAAATGCCTGGTGTAGACGTTAATTCCCGCCTGGGGAAAAAAGCCTTATATTCTGATTTTCGGCAATATGGAACAGTTTTCCTGCCAATGCAAACGGGAGAACCTACTAATAGATTCTCCCGCTTGCAATTAATTATAGCTTTTTCCAAACGAATTCTGCTTTCGCTGCCGGTTCCGCCCGTACAACCCGCCAATACTCCGCCCACGCTTCCTCACAGGAAGCTCAATTGCGCGGCAGCTGCACCGGGGGGAACGACGATAAAATCCTCGGCCCAGTCGCCGTTAACCAGTTTCTGAAAATAGCGCAGCGACCCGGCCATTTCCACAAAATCCACCTGCAGGAATGCCGCTACTTGCCGGCTATAAGCGACGTCGGCCTCATCGTCACCCAGCGTGTGAATATAAACAAGCCGCTGGTAATTCTTATACTCCTCCTGGATAACCCAGCGGGCATTTTTTTCGCCGTACCGTTCACAATACCGGTAAAAGCTGGACAAGGGGTCGCCTTTTTGCTTTATCCAGCCTTTGCTCAGGTAATAGGTGGCCGGATACCGGGCAAACTCCTCATCATAGCGGCTGCGCGCACCAAGCAGCAAACTGATGCAGTCATGCACCCGGGGTATAACCAGGGTCTGCTGCGGCGCCGTAAGGCCAATTACGCCGTTGGAGCATAGACCGTAGCCGAACAGCAGGGTTGTATAGTCAAGAGACCGGTCGATGCTCAGCTGCAGCTGCTGCCGCAATTTATCCGGGGTATTATGGAGGCCGTACTCCAGAAACTCATAGTCCACGCCTGCAGGCAACACGGTCAGTACTTCTTCCGCCAGTGTCCGGCAGGCGATAATCTTTGTCTTGTTCATAATTACTCCCCCTTTTCCACACCCCAAAATGAGCCGGCTTAAAATAAAACGACACCTGAAAAATACTATAATTTAAACAGGCACAAAGCTGCGCTTGATAAAAACCCCCACGGTTGCCTGGTGCGCTTCGGCCAACTCAGCCGCATAGTCAAAATTTGCGGCCACTTCGCTGCAGCGGTGGGCATCCGAGCCAACGGTAATCTGCTTGCCGCCGCAGGCAAGATACTGTGCAAGTATGGCCGCGTCGGGCGAGCACTCCCGCCCGCCGCGCCGCAAAGGCGACGTATTTATTTCCAGGGCAATGCCCGCCTTGACAAGTTCGTGGGCAATCCCGGCCGCAAGGTCCGCCGCCTGGCCTGCTTGCGGCAGGTATCGTTTCGGATTATCCAGGTGGGCCAGCACATCAAAGCCGCCCAATGTAACGACCTGCAGCAGCTCTCTATAATACTCCTGCAAAATTCTTTCCTGCGTATAGTCCTGCAACAACCCCTGATAATACGCATTCGTACCGTTAAGCCAGTGGAGCCCTACCTTATTTTCGCCAATATAGTGAATGCCGGCCATGACAACATCGAATTCGTGCGCTGCAATACTTTCAAATTCCTTGGGGAAAACATGGGGCTCGCCGAATTCAATGCCGGATAAGATCTGAATTTTATCGCCAAATTCGTCCCGGGTGCGTTCAATCGCTGCTATATATTTATCATAATTAAAGTAGCGGCAGCCGGGATCGAATTGATTGAAGTCAACATGTTCCGTAAAGCAAATATATTGCAGTCCTTTTTCAATAGCAGCTTTGCACATCGCCGCCATATCATCGTCTGCATCTGCCGAAAACAGGGTGTGTACATGCGAATCAGCTGCTATACGCAAAGTGTTTGCCTCCATTTTTTTAATAGCCCATAGAGCGCGGTCATTGTTTGCAGTGAAATAATTCTCCGTTATCCGACTGTATAGTGCACTGCTGCCATTCTGGTTGCTTGCCCCACTTGCGTCAGGGTACAGCGCAGCCTATGTACCAGCTTGTCGGGCCGGACAGGCTTCAGAATATACTCGTCTACCCCTAATTGCGCCGCTTGCTGCCGGTACCGAGGCTCATCAGCTGCAGTTAACAGCATTATTTTCGTCTGTGGCAAGATACCCTGGATTCTTTTGACGGCATCCAGGCCGTTCATATTCGGCATCTGGATATCCATCAGGATAATATCAGGCTTTACCCGGGCGGCGGCATGCACAGCCGTTAAGCCGTCGCCGGCTTCGCCCACGATCGAAACCTCCGGGCAATTTCTCTCAATAATGAAGCGAATAGCCTGCCGTTCCAATTGTTCATCATCAACAACAAGCAATTTATACATTGCGCAGCCTCCTTTATGTGTATTCCCGGCCTGATCTGAAACGATCAGGCCTTTCTTTACCAGCTGTTAATCCGACGGTACCTGTCACCAGCGCCAGCCGGCGGGTCAGTTCGGGTATGCCCAGCCCTTCCTTGGCCGATACCTGGTAAATGGTGCCGGTAATGCCGGCTTTCCTTAAATGGCTCTCGGCCACTGCCGGACAGGCGTCGGCATGATCGATCTTGGTAATGATGCCAATCACGGGTTTGCGCAGGGCCAGGGCAAATTTGGGCGGATACGGGCAGTTGCGCCGGGTGGCGTCATGCAGCGCCCAGACTTCCGCCGCCTTGATGGCCGCATTGATGAGGACATGGTAATGCCGCGGGATTTCCAGGTACTCGCCCGGGCAGTCGATAAAGAAGCTCGAAAAGTCCATGGCCTGGGTTTTCAGGTACACGAGCGTCTGGTTTAAGAGTTTTTGTTTTAAGGTGGTTTTGCCGGCGCCGATGCCGCCGATGAGTAAGATTTTGTTATTCATGGCTAGCTCCGCGTGACGTCGGCGGCCGAGAAGCCCAGGATGGTTACCAGGGTCTCGACGGCGGCTTTAACGGCGGCCTCGACGTCGGCCACCTGGCCGGTGACGACCAGCGAGCCGGTAAACCGGTCGACGAAGCCGATGTCGACGTCCCCGGCTTTAGCGGCGGCATCGGCGGCGATGATGGCGGCTTCGCTGGGGGTTATGGTCATGATGCCGAGGGCGCCCGCGCCGTCGATGCCCAGCCGTTCATGCAGGTTGCCCTGCGGGTTGGGGATGATATGGGCCATGGTGACTTGTTTGCCGGGTACGTATTCCTGGATCATGCGCTGTTTTGGGGCTGTGGTCACGGTCCTTCACCCGCCTTTTTCTGCAGTGGTTCTTGGTGGTCGCGCGTTGGTAGGCGCTAGGTAAAGCTGTCGATGACTTGCTGGTTGGGCCGGGGAATGACGATGCTGTACACGAGCATGCCTTTGGCGGACGCCAGGTCGCTGCCGGCGGCGACGGCGGCTTTGACGGCGGCGACTTCGCCGGTGACGATAGCGTAGCTTTTGCCGCCGATGCCAAAGGCCATATGCAGGCGCACCGGGATGACGTCGGCGGTTTTGACGGCCAGGTCGGCGGCTTCGATGGCGGCGGCGACGGTGTAGGTTTCGATGACGCCGATGGCCCGGACGTTCTTAAGGTCGTTGCCGCCGCCGATGGCCGGCAGGATGGCGGGATGGACGTTGGGGATGACGAAGTGGTCGACGGCATGCTGGCCGCCCTGGTCGATGCCGGCGTTGACGGACTGGCGGACGGCCGAGACGTCGCCGCTGACTAGGACCATGTATTTGCCGGGACAGAGGTGTTTGGCGACGAGGAGCTTGACGTCGGCGATTTTGGCCATGGCGTCGGAGGCTTCGATGCCTTTGGCGATGCTGGTGAATTCGACGATGCCGATGGCGGTGATCATGAGGCACCTCCTTGGTAGATGGTGATGGCTTGGCCGGAGACCTGTTCGACGGTTCCGGTGATGCTGGCATGGACGGGCGCGCCTAAGGCGCCGGCGGGTATTTCACCGATGCACTGGCCGGCGGTTACGCGGTCACCGGCCTGGACGGTGGCTGCGGCCGCTGCGCCGACATGCTGCTTGAGGGGGATGACGACCCGCTCAGGCTGGTAAATTTCTGGCTGCAGCGGCGCGGCCGGCGGGTACCAGGGGCCGAGCTGGAGACGCGCGACGAGCCGCGCGGAGGGGATGAGCCGGTGTTCGGCCATGCTGTCGGCCGGACCGAGCTGTCCCTGGTAGCGCAGGTTATGGGCGCGGAATTGGTCCTTTAAGGCCATGTTGACCCGCAGGGGCGAGATGCCGACAGGACAGGCGTAGGCTTCGCAGACGCCGCATTCGCTGCAGGTTAAGGCGCTTTGTAAAATGGCCGGACTGCCGACGCTGTTGTAGTTGACGCATCGGACGATGAGGTGCGGCGGCAGTTCGTGGCCGAGGATGTGCCGGGGGCACAGTTCGGTGCAGTAGCAGCACTGTTCGCAGACGGTTTTGGCGATCCGCAGGACGGATTCCAGGGTCTGTTGTTTGCGCTCGATCAGAAGATGATCGGCCGGCAGGACGATGAGACCGCCGGTGGTTTTGGTGACCGGCCTGTGCAGGTCGGTGATGAGTTTGCCCATCATGGGGCCGCCGTCGATGTAGGCGGCATTGCGCAAGGTGGTGCCGCCGGCCAGGGCCAGCACTGCGGCGAGCGGGGTGCCGACAGGTACGGTGACGGTGACCGGACTTTTTACGGCGCCGCTGACGGTAAGGGTTTTGGTGATGACAGGCTCCCCCGCGAGGGCCTGGGCGACGTTGAGGAGGGTCTGGACATTGCTGACGACAACGCCGATGTCGAGGGGCAGGCCGCCGGGCGGCACGCGGCGGCCGGTGGTCAGCCAGATGGTGACGACTTCGTCGCCGGCCGGATAGATGTCCCGCAGGATGGCGATGCGGATGTTGGGCGGCAGCAACGGCTGCAGGGCCTGGCTGGCCGCCTGGTATTTGGCTTTGAGGGCGATGATGCCTTCGCGGGCGCCGGTGGCCTGCATGGCGGCGGTGAGGCCGGCGAGGAGGCGCTCGGGATAGCGGGCGGCCAGCTGCTGGTCGGTGCGGAGCAGAGGCTCGCATTCGGCGCCGTTGACGATGTAGGTGTCGGCCTTGGCTGCCAGTTTGACATGGGTGGGAAAGCCGGCGCCGCCGGCGCCGACTACGCCGGCAGCCCGGACTTGCTCGATGATTGTCTGTGTGTCTGTTTGGCTCATAGTACTTCGCCACTTTCCGTGCTAAAGGTTTCTTTGTCGATGATGCCTACGACCATGGCATCGATGGGGATATGGGTGTCGTCCAGGCTTTGGCGGGCCGAGGAGCCGCCGGCGACCATAACGATTTCGTCTTCGCCGGCGCCGATTTTATCGCCGACGACGAGGGTGTCGCCCCGCTCGGCTAAATAGACTGCGCCGGTTTCTTTGTATTTCATGACGACCGGCTGGACGACGAGGAATTTAAGGCCTCGGAGGGACTCTTCCTTGCGCGTGGCCCAGACGTTGCCGATGACGCGTGCCAGGATCAAATGCACCGCACCCCTTCCCTGTAGACTTCGGTTTTCTTCTGTTTGAAGATGTCGATGGCCGCCGGGGTGAGGACGGTGGTTTTGGCGATCCGGACGGTTTTGCTGTCCGCCAGTTCTCCGGCTTCTTTGCCGCCCAGCAGCCGCTGTTCGTAGCGGCTT
>JAEZQV010000259.1 GCA_023441125.1 Bacillota bacterium | reverse complement strand
TATAGACATTTATTCGTTCTATGAACATACAAAAACCCCGACACGGACTTTTTAATAGTGTCCATTATCGGGGTACCGGTTCACGCTCAAACAGTGCGGATTTCTTTACGGAATACCGCCCGGCTTTTCTCCTGCGGAACGCTTTTTCCGGCAAAGGCCACAGGGGTACGGGAGTTACCCAGGTCATCGTCTCCGGGCTCAACCTAGGCGTAACCTTACTGAGGCGCAGGCGGCCGTTATGCATAAGCGGAGGTTAAGCGCCAGCGGCGCAGCGTTGTATAACGGCCGCCTGCGCCGGACTTTGTGCTCGGCACCCTTTATTGTATATGGACTCAGCTATTCAAAAAACTAATAATTTCTGATACATTAAGAAGGCGTCTTACACCTTGTTGATAGTGTAAGACGCCTTCGCCCCTATCTTATAAAGGCTAAATCCGCTTTCGCCAGAGCATCGTCCAGCCACTGCGGCTGCATTTTCATCAGTTTTGCCGGCAACTGGCCTATATCGAAAAAGGCCGCCCGCTGTATCTCGCTGTTGTTTACCCGCAGGCGGCCGCCTTTTATACGGCAGCGAAAGCATACAGTGATAAAATGGGTGCGTTTACCCGACGGGTAGCTGAAAACCTGGGTGGCGGGCTCCGAATAGACCCCCACCAATTTTTCAACGCCTACTGTCAACCCGGTTTCTTCCTGGATTTCCCTGACAATGGCTTGCGTGACCGTTTCCGCCATTTCCACGTGACCTGACGGCAAGCCCCAGAGTCCGTTATCAACCCGCTCCACCAGGAGAACCTGGCCATATTCATCAAAAACAGCGGCGGTGACTCCCGGCGCCAGTGTATCCGGCCAGGGAAAGTCCGGCTGCTGCCACTGCCGGTATTCATACCGGCAGTGAAACAAATCCATGAGATTGGTAATCCTGGCGTTGGGGACGCGGTAATCCCACTGCACCGGGTAAACGTGCGGCGCCTGCGCCAGCAAAATTGCATCAAGTCCGCATTGGTGCGCTCCCGCAATATCAATGGCCGGACTGTCGCCAATCATCACTGCCCGCGTGCTGCGGCCTGCTTTTTGCAATGCCGTCTGAAACATGGGCGCATACGGTTTGCCGACAATCAAAGGCCGCTGCCCTGAGGCCGCCCGGATAGCCTGCACAATCGAGCCGGTAGCCAGGCACCGCCCTTTATTGCCGGGAAATGACAAGTCAGGATTGGTGGCAATAAACCTCGCGCCGTTTTCGATATGCCTTACGGCCTGCTCAATTTCGCCAAGGGTCGTATGCTCGCTGTACCCAAGCACAACGGCCTGGCATTCCCCCTGCGCCACTACCTGCATACCCTGGCTGGCAACTTCTGTTTTCAGGCTTTCCGTACCGATCACCTGCACGCGCAAAATACCTTGTTGAACAAGGTACTGCGCGGTCGTCCAACCGGCGGTAATGCATTCACCGGGCTGAGCGCTTACGCCCAGTCGTGCTAGTTTCGCACAAAACTCCTGCCGCAGGTACCGCGGGTCGTTGGTGAGAAAATAGACCTGTTTACCCATTTCTCTCAGCTTTTCAATGGCCTGTTTACTGCCTGGCAGAAGCTCATTCCCAATATATACCACTCCGTCCAGGTCCATTAAGAACACATCATATCGTTCAGCCAGCACAAAATCACTCCTTTTACAAACTAAAAAGCCCGCGGAGACATCCTGGCGCACACGAAGTACGCCAAGCTATCCCCCTCGGGCTTTTTGTGCCAATAGGTGCTCCTGCTCTTAGGGAGCAGGACTGTAGCGCTCGGTCACGGCCCCTGCTCATGCAGGCGGAACCCTAGCTACCTATTCCCAGCTTATTAATTATAATTATATCATGCCTCATAACAGCATTGATACAAAAGCTTTACTCCTTGCTCAATTTTATCGGGCTCCATACCGCCAAAGCCAAGCATAATCCGCGACTTTTGCTGACTCTCAGCCAGGCAGGTGTCAGAGAACGGAAAAATTCTGATATCCCTGGCCTGCGCCCGTACAAGCAGCTCCTGTTCGGCGATAAATTTGTCGGCCAGCTCCAGCACCACATGCAAGCCGGCCCCCTGGCCGGCAATGCTGGCCCGTGAACCGAAATGGCGCGCAATAGCGGCCAGCAGTATATCATGCTTTTTCTTGTAAGTTGTCCGCAGCTTGCGCAGATGCCGCTGCCAGTAGCCGTCGTTCATAAATCTTGCCAGTATCTTTTGCTCCAATAACGGGACAGTGCCCGGATACCCGCGAAACAGCTTGTAATAGCGCATCAGCAATGGCTTGGGCAGCACTAGATAGCTTATCCGCAAGGCCGGCGAGAGTACTTTGGAAAAGGTGCCGGCGTAAATTATGCTGCCGCCCGGGTGCAAGCCCTGCAACGCCGGGATTGGCTTGCCGTGGTACCTGAGTTCGCTGTCGTAATCGTCTTCAATGATTACCCCCTGAACATTTTCGGCCCACTGAATGAGTCTGAGCCGATTTTCCACCGGCATTACATAGCCTAACGGAAATTGGTGGGAGGGGGTAACATACACAATCTCACTGTTGGCAGCCTGTAAATAATCTACGTCAAGTCCATGCGCATTTACCGGGATGGGCGTTATCGCAAAGGCGTGGTTCTGAAAGACCGCACGGGGAATCCAGTAGCCGGGCTCTTCAACAGCCAGCCGGGAATAGTCTGTTCTCAGTATTTGCGCAACAATAGCCAGGCTGTCATGCAGACCGCTGCATATAACGATTTGCTCCCGCTCGCAAAGAACACCGCGCGACCGTTCCAGATAGCGCTGAAGCTCGCCCCGCAATGCCGCTTCGCCCTGCTGCTCACTGTAGCCGGTAAGCGCACCGGCATTATCCCGCAAGCATTCCACAGACAGTCTGCGCCAGATGGCGGCCGGAAAACTGTCCGGCAAAAGGCCGGCCGGATGAAAATCATAGGTGTAGCGCGTTTCCGCCCCGGCACTAGGCGGTATGGCAGCAGCGCGCGTCCGGCCGGAACGGTAAATAAATTCCTGATCCAGAGCCGCTATATAATACCCGCTGCGGGCTTTGCTGCAGATAAACCCTTCTGTGCATAACTGCTCATACGCATACTCCACCGTGTTGCGGCTGATCGCCAATTCCCCGGCCAGTTCCCTAACCGACGGCAGCCTGCTGTGCGGCGGCAGTTTGCCTGTGACGATTTGTTCTTTAATTTCCTGATAGAGCTTCACATAGAGCGGCTGCTGCTTAGCAGCATCCAAAATAAACATACATTTCACCTGACTATTTATCACTCGGTTGCTTATCGTCATTATATAAAGCAGCTAATTTTACGTCAAGCTTCCCTGTAAATTGCCCCCCTATATTTTTCAATAACTGTCCCTGTATATGAGGTCAATTATATTTTATACTATAAACGACAGGACTACCCGTATTATACAGCAACAGAAAGGATGTTTAACATGCTCAACGAAAAATTACTGGCCATACTCTCTCACCCCGTCGACGGGGCCGTCTCTATGGTGACTACCGGCGACAGCGGCGCACATTTGGTGAACACCTGGAATAGCTATATAGAAGTTACCCCCGCTGACAAACTCCTGATCCCGGCGGCCGGTTATAATAAAACCGAAAAGAATCTGGCCAGCCGCAATGCGATCACCCTTTCCATCGCTAGCCGGGAAATCGAAGGCTATCGCGGCAAAGGCACCGGCTTTATTGTCGAAGGCACTACGCGGTTTATAACGTCAGGCCCGGATTTTGACCGTATGAAAGCAAGATTCAGCTGGATACGGGCAGTCCTGGAGATAACTGTGGACTCCGCCAAACAAATGCTGTAAGCCGATCTCGCTCACAGCAATATATAAAGGGATAGCCGCAGGTTTTAGACGGCTATCCCTTTAGCTTATCCTATCGCTTTGTTTACCCCGTACTCAGGCTTCATAACAGACAGACGCGCTTGCCGCCAGCATACCGGCAATATATTTACCTACTTCCACATGTACCGGATGCACCAGATACGCCTCAAAATCCGCCATGGAATCATAGTGGGCAATCAGCAGAATATCATACGCCGCGGCGCCTGGACGGATGTTCACCTCCACCTTTAGCTCACGCAGGAATTCAATCTTGCCATGCATGCTCAGCAGCACAGCCCTGGCCTGTTCGATATTTTCCCGGCTGTTGTCTTGTAATTTGAGCAGCAGATTGTTAGTTATCATTGTATCGCCCCTTCACGCTATACTTACTCGCCGGTGAAATCAATGGCTAACCGGCTGATTTTGCCGTCCCTGATGGTAAACTGAAAGTCCAGCGAGACCGGACTGCCTGCAAAGTTACCGGCGACCTCGGCAGTAAGAATAGTCTCATTATTGCGCTCAGCCAGTCCCAGAACGGTAAGCGTATCCTGATATTTGGCATTGCTGGTTTCAATCCATTTTTTGATAGCTGCCGGCCCGACGATTTCCTGCCCTTCGTCATAAACAACCGCATTCTCAGTAAAACAAGCGGTAAACGCGTCGCTGTCATAGGCATTCTTGGCGGCCACAAAAGCCGCAATAAGCGGCGGTAGTTTGCTGGTCATAGTATCTGCCCCTTTACATTTTTTAATAGCATCCGCACCATGCACTGTTTTTTTCCATACTGTTGCGCTTACTGCCAGGTAACCTGCACAGGCTTCCTGTCTACCAGCCGCTGGTAGGTAAACTGCGGATAGCCGACCATCATCCCGCTGGTAACCCGCATGTTTGCCGGCAAATTCAGCAGCCTGAGCAGCGGCTGGTAACCGGCAGCGGCGCAGTATTCGAACAGGCCGGCCCAGCAGGTCCCCAGTCCCTGAGCCGTTGCATACAGCTGCGCATAGGTCAACGCGATGTAGGTATTATCCCGGCCGCCGGCCAAGGAATCCTTATCCGCCAGAGCCACTAGCAGGCAGGGGGCCGACCGGAAAACCACATCTTCGCCTGTTTGCCGGTAGCTTGCCACCATCATGGCCATATGAGGCGCATATTTGGCCGTTGCCAGTACGGGATTGCCCTGCAGCTCGCTTTCCAGCCAGTCAATGACAACGGCTGCCAGCTGCTGTAAAGTATCCGGCCGGTCTACGACATGGTAGGCGACGCCCTGCGAATTACAGGCAGTAGGCGCCATGCGGGCGATATCCAAAAGCTTTAGGATCTTATCCCGGGGTACGGCCTGGGGCTGATAGTTGCGAATCGACCGGCGCGCCCGCAGAAACTGGGCTGCCGCCTGCTCGTCAATTGGCGGTAGCGCCTGTAAGGCCTGCTGCTTATCCAAGGGTGTGTTTTCATTATCCAGCGCCCCGGTTGGACAAACAGCCACACACTGCCCGCAGCTTACACATAAATCCCGGATTACCTGCGGACCGTTTCCGGCCATGCCCAGGACACCCGGACATACGGTGGCACACACACCACATTTCGTACACTTATCTTGGTCGACTTGAATAAAGCTTTTATTCATTTGACTTATCACCTCGTTTTTACTTTATTGTACACAAGGTAATAAGACAACTATATGTCATATTTGAATTACGTCTCATAAATTTTTAGCGCTTGTCTTAACCGGCTGGCGATGGTTTGGCGGATATGTTCCGGCTCCTGTACCTCAACAAAGCTGCCCAGCGAAAGAATATAGCCATATAGCCATTCGCCCTCCGGCAGTGACACCTGTAAGGTAAAACTGCCGTCGTCATTCGGAGTGATGAGTGAATCATCAAAGTAATCGTAGAGCCGGTTTAAGACCTTGGCCTGAAAACAAAGTTTTAATGAAACCACGTTTGCTTGGCCGGCCTTGCTTTCTGTCTGCTCCGGACCCGACGCTACTTGGGGCGCAAATGTTTCTGGCAGGATTTTTAAATTTTTTATCCGGGAAATGCGGAAGGTCCGGCAGGCCAGACGCTGCCGGCAGTAAGCAACCAAATACCAGGCATTGTCTTTAAAAAGAAGTTTTGCCGGTTCTGCCTGGCGGCTGCTGTTGCGGCCTTCGCCGTTTACATAGTCAAAACACAGGACCTGCCGCTGCAGCATGGCCTGTTTGATGTCATTAAATTTATTCTGGTCATTGGGCGTGCTGCCCCACGGCGAAAAGTCGACTTCCACCCATTCCTGGTCAGGGGTATGCTTGAATAGGGCCCCCAGTTTTTCCATTACCATAGCCAATTCAGGATATTGCGTGGCCTGCAGCGTCTTGATGGCCAACAGCAGGTTTTCGCTTTCCTGTTCAGAAATCAGCGTCCGGTTTATTGCATAGTTCTCCAGCAGATGTATTCCCCCGCCGTTGCCTTTATTCATGTATACCGGCACGCCGGTGGCGGAAAGCACCTCAATATCCCGGTAAATTGTCCTGGTGGAAACACCGAAACGCTCGGCCAGCTCTTTGGCCGTAATTGATCCCTTGTTGAGTAATATAATGGTTATTGCAAACAGCCTGTTCATTTTCATTGTTTATCACCAATACTATTATACCGCAAATAAGACAAGCAGTTGTCTTATTTGCGGTATAATAGTTTCAGTTAGCGAACAAAAGAGTTGCCAGCAATTGGCACAGCGCTATATAATATATTAAATTCAATTTCTGGGAAATATCGTTTGATTTTCAATTGCGGGGGTGGCGCCGATGCAGCAGGTCAATGTAACCTTTGCGGAAAAAATGCATTTTGTGGCTATTGAACATAGGCATACGCATCCATTTGGCCACTTAATCCTGCCCTTGCAGGGAACATTAAACCTGCAGTCAGGCCCGTGCTCGCTGACTGTTGATCTGCGTCATGTGCTTTTTTTGCCGCCGGCCTGCGAGCATAGCTACTATTCCCGGGACCGCAATGAATTTTTAGTGTTTTATATTCCCGATCATTTGCTGGCCCAGCAGGGCGCTGATGCCATACAGTACGTAGAATTTGATGACCGCTGGCGCGCCCTGCGGTTCCTGATGCTGAGTGAATGCCAGGCCAAAATAGCCAATACTGCCGCGCTGAATCAACTGCTTCATTATTCTTTTCAGCTAATCCGGCCAAACCAGGAGCCTCCCTCGCTGCGCTATCTGCATACCAACTATCATTCTACCATTTCTCTGCAAACCTTAGCCGCCTTGGAGCACTATCATGTTAACTACTATAGCCAATGGTTTCAGAAAAAGACGGGAGTTAGTGTGCAAACCTACCTGCAAAGACTAAGGCTTGCGGAAGCCAAGCGTCTCCTCCGGGAAACAAACTACAGTATGGCAGCGATCGCTCAGCAGATAGGCTATGAGCATCAGACCTCCCTGAACAGGTTGTTCAAACAGTATGAAGGCCTAACGCCACTCGCTTATCGCAATAATTCTAATAACAGGAAAAGTTAATCGTAAATACGGCTAAACCGGCCTCCTTGGGCAGGGCTATAATGAAGTAAGGCTAACGCCTTACTTTTTTGTTGCCCAATTTTTAATGAAAGGAGCAGAATACCGTGTCAAACCACAAGCAATTACTAGCAGCAAGCGTTGCCGTCTTTTTACTGATGGCAGGCGACGGAATGGCACTGGCTTTGCTGCCGAAAGCGGTTATCACCCTCACCAACTCCAGCGATCTGGTCTGGTACTTGGCAGCCACCTATGCTGTGTCCCAGGTACTGTCACAACTACCGGTCGGGGTGCTTGCCGACCGCTGGTCGGCTAAGCCGTTCTTGCTCGCGGGCTACCTGTTAAGTTCCGTCGCCGGCTTATTATTCTACCATGCAAACAATGTCAGTTTAATGCTGTTAGGCAGAGTATTGCAAGGAATTGGCGAAGCCCCGCTGCTGAGTCTGGCACCGGCGCTGTTATCAGTCCGTTATCCTGCTAATAAAGGCAAGGCCATTGGCTTGTATAACGCCGCCATTTACCTTGGTCTTACTAGCGGGCCTTTGCTGCAGATTATGCTGCTGACAGACTGGTCAGATCAGCAGATTTTTCTGCTTTATGCCGTGTTGTGCCTTATTGGTGCGCTCATCATTCATCTTACCATGAAAAGCCTGCCTGCCAGACAGCGGTCTATTGTCGAGACGCTGACAGTCAGTACGGGCTTAGCTTTAATAAAACAACCCCAGGTTGCAGCGGTTCTCTGGGGTATTACGCTATATGGCGCCGGCTTTGGGCTGTTTATGACCATCATTCCTGCGTATTTGCTGACTGAAAAAAATTATAGTCAACCCGATATTACTATGTACTTTTCATTATTCTATGTTGCTATCAGCCTGGCCCAGCTTGTCATCGGCTGGCTGTCGGACAGAATAGGCCGGCGATTGTTTATGGTGACAGGAATGGTAACCGCAGCCGCCGGAACTTTTGCAGCCGTTTATTTCACTCAGCTTGCGCTCACTTTAATGTTGTGTCTTGCCAGTTTCGGCTTAGGGGCGTATTACCTGACCTCCATGGCTTTTTTAAATGAGCAGGTCCCGCCAGGTCTTAAAGGGGCCATTACCGGAATTTACTATCTGTTCTGGGGAATCGGCATGTTTTGGGGACCGCTGCTGTTAAGCCAGTACAGCCAGGATAAAGGCTGCCAGGCTGGCTTGCAAATGTTTTCTCTGGTGCTGCTGGTACAGGTCGTGTTATTACTCTGCGCCCGTCGTGGGCGGGCTTATGATGCTGCAAGCTGAGCCTGCCACATGGTGTAATACTTGCCACGCTGCTGCAGCAATTCTTGATGAGTGCCCTGTTCGACAATTTTCCCTTGCGCCAAAACCAGAATCTGACCGGCGTTTTGGATGACAGGAAGATTATGAGCCACCATAATTACCGTCTTATTTTGTCGCAGGAGGTGCACAATTGCCGCTCTTACAGCCAGTTCGTTCTCAATATCAAGAGATGCCGTGGCTTCATCCAGAAGCAGAATCGGACTGTCGCGCAAAATAGCCCGGGCAATCGAGATTCTCTGCCGCTCCCCGCCGGACAGGCTGTTGCCATTTTCAGCGACCATGGTGTCATAGCCCTGGGCCAGAGAGTTAATAAAGCCGCCGCAATTAGCCGCCTGGCAGGCCCGAACCACTTCGGCGTCGGTGGCCGCCGGCTTGGCAAACTTAAGATTATTACGGACAGTGTCATTAAAAAGAAACACCTCCTGAAAAACCATGGAAATGGCTGCCAGAACCTTTTCCGCTTTTACCTGCCGGATGCTGGCGCCGCCAATGGTAATATCCCCTGATGCTGGCTCGTAAAATTTGGCGATCAGGTGCAGGATGGTAGACTTGCCCGCACCGGAATCCCCCACGATAGCTGTGAGCTGCCCATTTTTCGCAGTAAAGCTAATATGCTCCAGCACCGGTTCAGTCCGGTTATAACGAAAAGAAACATCCCGAAACGCAACGGTAAAATCAGCTGGCCCAAAGCCGTCTAGCTGAGCCGCTTCCTCCTGTTCCTGCGCCAGTTGATCCATAGATTCCCGGGAAAGCATCAAATTCTTATAGGCAGTCAAATCAATAAACAGGGTTGTGAGTATTCCTGTAATGTACAAAGGTATAACCGCACAAATCGCCAGTGCCGTCGCCGGCATATTGCCCGCTAGCCACTGCAGTCCCCCGGCCAGCAGGGACAGCGGCATATTCAAGCCGTTAATTCCGTTGTACAGGGCACCTATGGGTATCACTTTGGCCTCAAACCGGTAGCTGATATCGCTGATGGCCTTAAGCGAAGCATTGACCTGCCGGTTTTTGCTGCCTCCCAGTCCATAGCTCCGCAGGGTCTGAATGCCGGTTATATATTCGACAAGGTCACTGACATTTTCGTTGAGGATCGCCTTTTTCCTGCCGCCGTATTTGCGGACAGCCTGAAAAGAAAACCGTATGGCCGGAATAATCAGTACAGCCACCAGTAAATTTATGAACCCTACCGCAACATCAATGTACAGCAAAAAGGCAAGGGCCACACTCAGCAGCGTAATATTTTTAACGACATCGCCGGCTTTATGCGTCAGGATATTTTCATAGTTATTGACATCCTGGGTAATGACATTGATATAACGCCCGGTGTTCTCCCGGGAAAATACGGATAACGGCAGTTTCTTTAGTTTATCACCGAGAAAAAGCCGGATGTTTTTAGCCGTGTTTGCCCCGCCCAGATGTCCGGCCGTATAGCCCCAGGCGTAGAGAACAAGCCGGACAAGAAAAATGCCGGAAATAGCGCCGCCTAAGAGGAACAGCTTGTTCATGTCCAGCCGGTTTGTCAATAACGCATCAATCGCTACCAGCACCATCCCCGAAACCGAGCCTGACAAAAGCCCCTCCAGGATATTTAAAAATATGGCCTGAATAAACCGTTTGTCCTTTTTAAACCACACCGTGCGCTGCATGTGTATGTACTCCTTTGTATTCTCCCAGATCATAGGCAATACTCCGGGATTTAGTATAGTCCTCCCATATCTGCCGGTAGTAGCCGTTGACCGCCAGCAGTTCTTCATGGGTGCCGATAGCGGTAACCGTATTATTTTCCACAACGGCAATTCGGTCGCATTTTTTGACGATATCCAGCCTGTGAGCCACAATAATGACAGTTCTGCCTGCACACAGCTCAGCGAGTGCCGCCTGAATCTCCCGGGCGTTTTCCGGATCAGCCGCCGCGGTGGCTTCATCCAACACTAAGAGCGGTGCATTTTTCAAAATAGCTCTGGCAATCGCAATGCGCTGTTTTTCTCCCCCGCTGAAACGGGAGCCATAACTGCCGACATTCGTCTCATAGCCCGCAGGCAGACTTTGAATAAAATCATGAATCTGCGCTTTTTTCGCCGCTGCCTGTACCTCAGCCAGAGTGGCGTCCGTCCCCATGCGAATGTTTTCCAGCACACTCCGTCTGATCAGGAACGTTTGCTGAAAAACAATGGCGATATTTTTCAGCAGGGTTTCATAGTCAATCTTTTGCACATTACAGCCGCCAATAAGGATCTCCCCGCCGCACACATCGTAAAAGCGGGCAATTAGCTGCGTGATTGTACTCTTGCCTGCGCCGGATGGACCAACAAAAGCAATTTTTTCACCACTGTGGATGTGCAAATTCACATTTTGCAAAACGGTGTGCTTGCCGTCATAGGCAAAACTGACCTGGCGAAATTCAATATCCTGCCGGTCAGGAAAAGCCTCTCCTCCCGGCGGCAAAGGCGGGATAGCCAAAATTTTCCGCGCATTGTGAATGCCGTTAAGCACCTGGGAGAAATTAGAGCCCAGTTCCAGCAGCGGCTTAAGCTCCAAAAGGTAAAGCGAGCCCACAAACACAAACAGGATAAACACGCCGGCACCGACATACCCGTGAGCAAACAGAAAGCCGCCCGCAGGCACAACGGCAGCCACCGCACACTGCAGCACAATAACAAAAGCGGCAAACAGAGGCCCCATCTGGCGGGCAAGCTTCTGCCAGAGAGTATGATGCGCATCAATAGCGCCGGCAAATTTACGGTATGACGCCACGCCCAGATTGTACGCCTTGATCAGCTTCATACCGCTGATATATTCGATCATGGCCGCGTTTAAGCCCGACAGGACCTGATTTATCGCATGCATCCGGCGGCTGTAGCCGGCAAACATTCTGTATTGCAGCCAGACGGCTACCGGCAGCGGCAAGAGCGTAATGATCGCCAGCAGCCAGTTTACACTGGCAAGATACAGAAAAAGGGCAGCAGGTCCGGCGGCATACATAACCAGTTCCGGTAAATGATGCGCCAGAAACAGTTCCAGCTTTTCGATATCCTCGCTGATTACTTTTTTGATTTCACCGGTATGCTGCCGGCTTAAGCTGCCGAGCGGCACAACGGCCATATGGCCAACAAGCATGGCCCGTACACGGTACAAGGCGTTGTAGGCCCCTTTGTGGGAAAGCATGATCCCCAGCGCCTGAAACAGATTCCGGCATACAACCGAAACGACAACAGCCAGCCCGCACTTGAGCAGCGCTTCCCCGGCAAGCTGCCCGCGGCCGAGCAATTCCAGCACCTGGTAAATGGCCATGTACGGAACAATTACCATCAGGCCGCTCATGAGCCCGCACAGGGTGGCAAGATACAGCTTATATTTTTCTCTGCCGGCCCAGGTCAGCAAAAGTAACAGTGGATGTTCCTTGGATTGATGCAATCTGATCACCTGCTTTCGTCATCAGTTATCATTCACCTGCCAGCGGACATCTGTCCGGCAGCAGGCTGCGTCCTTACTCCTAACGCAGCCTTAGCTTCAGACCGGGTGTTAACCCACCTGACGGTTAGTCATTGGAAAAATACGCCAGCAGCTTACCGGCCGTGTCCACCCCTACTGCAAAACTGTCCTGAACAGCGCCGTCAGCCAGACAAATCACCCGGTTACAGGTACTGGCAACCAGTTCATAATCATGGGTTACGACAAAAATGACTTTCCCGGCGGCGGCTAAATCCCTTATCAGTTGGCTCACCGCCAGCATGCTGCCAAAATCAAGCCCGCTGGTAGGTTCATCGAAGATCAGAATTTCTTTATTGCATAATTGGCCGACAGCTACCGCCACCCGCTGTTTCTGGCCGCCGGAAAGCGCTAACGGATGGCATTGCCGGTATGCAGACAGCGCCAGCCTGTGCAGCACGGCTGCCACCGCAAGTTCGTCCGGCCGGCTGTTTCCCAGCAGGCATTCTTCTGCCACGCTGGCCGCAAAAAGCTGGTAGTTCACATCCTGCATTACCATATAGGACAAGGCTAACCGCTGTTGCCGGTTCACCGGCAAGCCTTCCCATAACAGCAGGCCGGATAATTCTGGCCTGAGACCGCACAACGTCAGGGAAAAAGTTGATTTGCCGGCGCCGTTGTTACCAGTCACGCCGATTACGTCACCCCGGGAGGCTGCCAGCCGGATATTGGCCAAAATAGGCGTCCGGTCGCGGGCGATGGTCAGATTGTGCATTTCCAGCACAGGATTTTCCGGCTGTTTTTTTGCATCAGGCACTGGGACAGCCCGCAAATCCATTGTGCGCAGCCCTTTACTGCGTCTTTCCTCAGCCTGCATATGCCGAAAGGCTCTGCCGGTATATTCTGCCTGGATGCTGCCATTTTCCATATAAATAACCCGGTCGACAATATCCTGCAGATAATAGAGCCTGTGCTCGGCAATTACAATGGTTTTGCCCTGACTCTTTAAGCGGCGGAGTAAGGCCTGCAAGTCCGCAATCGCCGGCACATCCAGGTTGGAGGAAGGCTCATCCAGAACATACACTGCCGGCGCAAGAGCGTACACCGAGGCAAACGCAATCTTTTGTTTTTCGCCGCCGGACAATGCAAAAATATTTCTGGCAAGCAGCCTCTCCAGCTTTAATTCCCTGGCAGTCTGCGCCACCCGCCGGCGAATCTCGTTCACAGGATAAGCCATATTTTCCAGGCCAAAAGCGATTTCGCTGTCAGTGTCCACATTAAAAAACTGCGAGCGCGGATTTTGAAATACCGAGCCCACTTTTTCCGTAATAGCATACATGGGACTCGCGGCAATATCCATACCGGCCACTTGTACCTTGCCCGTCAGCGCGCCATTATAAAAATGAGGAATCAGTCCATTGATCAGCCGGGTGACTGTCGTCTTGCCGCAACCGCTCCGGCCGCACAGGAGCAGGCATTCGCCGGTTTCGATGCTCAGGCTGATATTGTGAATCCCGGTTGACGCGCTGTCCTGGTAGGCAAAAGATACCTTCTGCAAAGTAATCAACCTGTCACTTCCTTCCCCCATAAGATAATAACCACCAGCAGGGAGAAGCCGCCCATGCATACCCGGTCGGCCACACGAAAGCCGATTTGCTGCAGACAGGTCCTGGGTTTAGGATTATCGATGCCGCGGGTTACTGCCGCTGCGGCAAGTTCATCGGCAAGCCTGGCGGCGGAAGTCAGCATAGGTACATAAACACACTCTGTTGTTTTTACCGGATTTTTTAAGAATCCCCCAAACGACGCGCTGATTCCCCGCATGCTCATGGCATCCCGGATATGCTCCCATTCTTCTTTAAGCATCGGTAAATAGCGCAGGGTGACCGCCAGGGGAATTACCACACTGCGGGGCATTCGCAGCCGTTGCATAGCCGCCATGAACTCATTCACCCTGGTAGTGGCGATTAAAATACCGCCCAGCATGGCGCAGGGAAAGACTTTGCGCACGAATGCCACAAAGGTAACGAGAAAAATCTGCAAAAAACCGCTCATATACTGTGTTCCCAGGCTCTGGACAGCTGTCAGAATAAAGTATAGTACAGCCATTTTTAGACAGTAGCGCCCATTCCCGCATAGCCAACCCAGTAACAGAATGCACACCACCAGCAGCAGTTCATAATAGAGCAAGGGCGAAAGCAGCACCGCCACATTACCGAGCAGCAGGATATAGAGTTTGGTCCGTGGATCCAGGCGGAGCCGTTCTTGCCGGTGGTGCTGCCTGCTAAAAAAAACAGCTGCCATTATATGACTCCGGCTCTGGTGAAGTGTTTTTTGAGAAGCCGGCTGCCGATAGCGGCCCCGGCCAGCGAAGCCAGCACCGTGCCGGCAACCATGGCCGGCAGCATCCAGTCCTGGGCGGTGTTAAACATAGTATCCAGATAAGCAGCCTGTGTTCCTTTGCTCAGCAGATAGGCCTTATAGGCCTGCTGATCAATCCAGATCATCATATAAGAGGCAATGGGATTCAGGGAGAAAACGCAAAAGCCAAGTACATTGAGCTTTAAGCTCCTAAACCGGCCAGCTGCTGAAATTTCACCGGCAATTACCCCCAAAATAATATAAGCGAGCGACCACAGCCAAAACATGCCGGTTATAAACATCAGAAATCCCATAATCCCGCCTAAAATGATCGTCGCTCCCCGTTTCGGCACTTTGGCCAGCAGCAGCAGATATACCGGTCCGGTGAAGATGGCTACAACCACCGGTGTCAGGTAAGTCAGCACCGGATTGGGGGCAACGAAAGCCCCCGCCACCATGGTAACGGCAAAGAACAGCGTACTGAAAATACCAATGGTAATTAAATCCTTGGATGGTAACGATTGATTAGGACTTGTCATCGCAGAGCGCTCCTTGTGATCTTTTTGCTTTTCACCCGGCTTACAGACGCCTTTCCAACCCGAAATACAGATGGCGGGCCGCCATGGGGAACACCCCTCTGGTGCCGGCCTCCCCACGCAACTCGTAGGCGCGGTTGGTAAGATTATAGACCTTGGCATAAGCGCGCAGCCCGGCATCGATCTGATAGCCGGCCGTCAAATCCATCACCCAGTAGGAATTCGCCGTGTAGGCCGACAAATTGCGGCCGCTTGCTCCCCGCACGGCAAGTCCGGCGTTCCATTTGTCCTGGCTGTAATCAAGATTTAGCCGGTAGCCGTTAGGCTGGCTGTTTTTGGGGTCTAAGGCGTAAGCAGCCGCCCCTTGATCTTTATTTTTGATCTGCACGTAAGAATACCCGGCCGTTACATTCCAGGCCGGTGACAGTTGTCTCATCCAGCTGATATCCAGCCCCTGCCGCTTTTGCTCCTGCAGGTTGGCAAACTTCCAGTACATATAGCTGGAATCAATCGGATAATAACTAATTGCGTCATTAAGCCGGCTGCTGAAAACACTGAACTTGACGAGGCTGTCATCTTTGAGTTTGGTGTTCAGACCAAGAGTAACCGTGTCGCCGCTTTCCGGCCGCAGGTCGGGATTGCCGATGGCCTGCGACTGACCGTACAGTTCATCGGCATTCGGCGCTTTATATACCTGTCCCCAGGAAAGATACACATTGGTATTGGCATTCAGCTCTTTGTTGGCCGTTACCCGGGCGGTCGATTTGCCGCCAAAGGCATTATGGTCATCGTACCGCATGCCGGCCGTGACAGTCCATTCTCCCGGCAGATTCCACCGGTTTTCCAGGAACACGGCCTGATTGGACAAGTCCTTGCTATAGATACCGTCAGTAGGGGCATCAATGGTAACCTTACGCCATTCCAAACCGCCTAAGAGCGCATAATTTTTGCCAAGCTGCCAGGTCTGCTGCCACTCGGCGCCAGTAGTCCGGCTGGTTAAGGCTTTATCCGGCTGGTTGGTGTCGCTGGCTTTGTTAATGTTATAGTCGGCCGCATTATGATAAATTTTAAATACATTCTTCGCCCCGTTTTGTCCCCAGTGATAGGTCAGGTCAACATTGTTTTCCAGGGTAGTCTCATAGGCCGTAGGATGATACTGCGGATTTCCCGGCGGCATTAAGCCATAACCGGCTTTACCGTCCATATGTTCCAGATACAGGCTTAAGGAGCGGCCCGCTCCCAGGTCCTTGTCCAAACGCATGGTAAGAGCATCCTGGTCGAAATAGCTGTTAGGCATAGTTACTACCTTGCCGGTCTGCCAGTCCTTATAGGCAAAATCATCCTGGCGCTTGCGTTCCGCGGTAAGCCGGTAACCGAAACCATTCTCTTGGCCTTCGGTAGTCAGCGTATAATTGCGCTGCCCCCAGCTGCCGCTTTGCAGCGACACACTCGTGCTGTCTGCAGTGGCTTTGCGGGTAATGATATTGATGACGCCACCGGCGGCATCACTGCCGTACAAGGCGGAAGCCGGCCCGCGGACAATCTCGATGCGCTCAATATTTTTCACGCTGGGAAGCTGATTGAGGTTAACCCGTGTTTTCCCCATGCCGATAAAATATTCCCGGTTGATTTTGCGTCCGTCCACTAAAACCAGCACCCGGTCATCGCCATTGATGGTAACGGCGCTGACGCCCGTTGCCCCGGCGCCGATGTCGTCGACGCTAACATTGGTCTGCGCCAGAATCTCAGCCACTCTGGTAAATCCGCCCTTTTCAATTTCACTGGCGGTAATTACGGTCACGCTGGCTGCCGTTTTTGACAGTTTTACCGGCATGCGGCTGGCCGTCACCACATACTCATCGAGACTGAATTCTGCCTGCGGCGCATCCTCTGCCGCCGTTACCGAGAGCGGCAGCAGCAAAACCCCGCTGATCACCGCCGCCGCAACTTTTCCGGCTATTGTATCCATACCAGATCATCACCTTGCCTTGTTATTTAATGATAATGAGTTTCATTATTAGTGATGATTATACCGGCCCAACTACAGCCGGTCAATTCTTCCAGGCCTGAAAATACCTCTTGAACAAAAAAAGCTACCACGCGAATTGAAAATCGTTCTCATTCTCTGTTATTATAAAATTAGTTACATTTATGCTTTTAAAAAGTATTTAATCGATTAGCGGAGGCCGGATGTTATGAAATTCCACTTAAATACAGTGAATCTGGACGACTTTTATCAAAAAATGAATCAAATTGGTTTCTTACACAAAAATACCACGCAGTTATATGAGTTTGAGGTACTAAAAAAGTTCGGCGCCGGCTACCTGCAACGTTATTCCTATCAGAACGGCTTGCACATTTCCCTCGGCAACATGGCGCTGCATGAGGATCTTACCTATTCCTATGATGTTAAGCACAAATACTTTGAGCTTGTCTATATGCATTCCGGCCATCTTGAAATTTTCAATGATACTAACCAACAGCTGGAAACAGTAAATGCCGGCGAATTCATTTTGTTTGTAAGCCAAAGCTGCAAAGGCTGGGCGCGGCTTCCTAAAAACCATGGCCTCCATTTTGTCTCGATTGCGATTGATGAAGAATATATCCAGGGCCTGGCGGCAAAAGGAATCGATATTGCGGACAGAATTGCCGCGCTACGGACACACCCGGCTGTTGAACACGCCAAAAAGGCAAGTCTGGATATTGAAAATCTGATCAACAGATTCTTTCTCTGCCCCTATGATGATGAAACAGTAAAGAAATTATTTTTTGAAGCCATTGTGCTGGAAATATTATCAGAATACCTATTCCGCTCCGGCATACGAAAATATCCGCCGGAACTGCCGGTATTTCTTGACAGCGAGGACACCGACCGGCTCTATGTGGCCAAGCAGGTGCTGACGGAACGAATGTCTGCGCCGCCTTCGCTGGAAGAGCTGTCAAAAATCGTCTGCTTAAATACCTTCAAACTAAAAACCGGCTTCAAAGCCTTGTTCGCCGATACCGCTTACGGCTATCTGCGCCGCGCCAGGATGGAAAAGGCGAAAATACTGCTTAAAAACACGCGGCTAAGTATCCAAGATATTGCCATGCAGCTGGGTTATTGCGGCAGCAGCAGCTTTTCGGCTATTTTTAAGGATTATTACGGGATTACGCCGAAAAAATACCGGCAGCAATAAACCAGGCTGGTATGCCCGCAAAACACCGGTCTTGTTCCGGTAGCATCGCACCTTGTAATTCAAAGGGACCGTGTTGAAACGCTTACGTTTCAACACGGTCCCTTTCTCACCCGCCAAACACTGCCTGGCTATTGTTCTGCCTTGGTTTGCTCTGTCTCACTGGTTGTTTCTTCCTCGGGCTGATATTTTTCCACATTGACATGAAGCGGCAGGATAATTGAGCAGGCTACCGCCTTGTTATCACTGGTATAAGCCGGTGTAAACACAGACTTTTGCAGGGCCTCGATTACAGCCTGGTCAAAAGCCTCATCCCCGGAACCTACAACCACTTTAATATCACCGGTAATGATTCCGTCTGCCGCTATTGCCGCCTTGACTTTCACCAGTTTTGTCTGTTCCGAATACTTTTCCCGCAGTTCCGGGGAAAGGGAAATCGGTGCTAAAGTAACAAGCTTGGGGGGAGTTACCGGTGAATTGCTGTCAGCCATAACCGGCGCAGCTATACTGGCAAACACCACTAACAGGATAGCGACAATGAATTGCCTTGTAAGGAAATATTGCACTGAAAACACCCTCTCTGATCCTTTTATTCTCATTTTTCCAGGCAAAAAACTAGGCCTGGCCAAATCCAAAAAGTAACCGATATTGATAATCAATATCGGTATAATGATACCATATTTTAGCTATTATTTCTATCACAAAATGGACAAATTTATGTCAGGCAACACTAACTACCGGCGGCTATCCTGCTCTCTAAACAGAATAAAGACATTCCCGGTTCGATGATTGATTTTACCACGGCCGTATGAAATAGCTATCGCCAAGAAGCAATAATGACGGTATTTAAGCCGTAAAGAATCCTAAAATAAACTCATCGCTTGCTGCCCGTCCGTACTCAGGTTCCTGTCCGGCTGCGCCCTATACCAGGCGGCGTACATGGCCGGCAGCACCAATAGCGTCAGTATCGTGGCGCCGAACAGGCCGCCGGCGATCGCTACCGCCATCGGTCCCCAGAAGATGTTGGACATCAGGGGCAGCATGCCTAAAATAGCGGCCGCGGCGGTCAGCATGATCGGCCGGAAGCGGGTAACAGCCGCATTAATAATCGCCTCCCAGGTGGATTCGCCGGCGGCAAGGTGCTGTTCAATCTGGTCAATAAGAATGACCGAATTGCGCATGATGATGCCGGCTAACGCCAGGATGCCAAGCTGTACGACAAAACCCATCGGCCGGCCGGTCACGAGCAGGGTGACACTGACGCCGATCAGCCCTAACGGCGCGGTCAGGAGGGTTAACACCATTTTGGGAATATTGTGGAGCTGCAGCATCAGCAGGGTAATGATAACGATAAACATCAACGGTATGGGCTGGGCCAGCCAGCCGCTGGCTTTCTGGCTGCTTTCCAGCGCGCCGCCGATATCTACGCTGTAGCCGGGCGGCAAAGCAGCCCGGAAGTCCGCCAGGCTTTGATACACCGTTTGGGTTGCGTTATTGGCTAAGACGCCCTCAATCGTGTTGGCCTGGACGGTAATGGTCGGCTTTAAATCCCGGCGCCAGATTAACCCCTCTTCCGCTGCGTAACTGACCGTGGCAATCTGGTCCAAGGGAATAAACCGGCCGCCGGCGGGAATGTTCAGGTTTTTGATTTGCGTAAGCTCGCTGCGGCTGCTTTGATCCAGCCGGAAGACAATGGCGATGGTCCTGTCTTGTTCGCGGAATTCACTGACCGTCGTACCGGACAGCATGGCCTGCAGACTGGCGGCCAGGGTCTGGCTGTCAATTCCCAGCAGCCGGGCTTTATCCTGGTCTATATCAATCCGGAGCACCTTGCTCGCTTCATTCCAGTCCAGGTTCACATCGGTAATGAGCGGATGGGCGGCTAAGCGATCCATTACCTGGCCGGCAAGTTGTTTGACCTTGTCATGATCATAACCGCTGACACGCAGCAGTACCGGATACGGATGGGACGGGCCGGTTTTGAGAAATTTCACATTGCCCCGCACCTGGGGAAACTCGGTGTTTAACAATTCTCGGGCCTCCCGGGCCAGCTTATCCCGCTCATGCACATCCCTGGCCACTAGCACAAACTGGGCAAAATTAGCATTGGGGAACACCGCGTCGGCGGTCAGCACAAACCGTGGCGCGCCTTTGCCCACATAGTAAGAATAGCTCGCCAGCTCAGCCTCGGCGGTAAAGCGCCGGATAAAGGCGGCGGCTGCCTGCTCAGTGGCTGCCAGCGAAGCATCCTGCGGCAGCCGCATGTCGACAATGATTTCCGGCCGGGTGGATTCGGGAAAGAACTCCTGTTTTACCAATCCCATCAGAAAAAGGGAACCGATAAAGGCGAAAACTGTAGCAATCAGCACCTTGTTGCGGTGCACGAGACAACCGACCAGAATCTTTTTAAACAAGCGGTAAAAGCGGGTGTTGTAAATGTCTTGCGTGCCCTCATCGGCAGCCGGAGCGACCTTCACCAGGTGATAGCCCAACAGCGGCGTGACCAGGACCGATACAACCCAGGAAATTAAAAGGGAAATGGTAATCACCGAAAAGATGCTGCCGACAAATTCCGAGGCCGAACCTTTGGACAGTCCGATGGGGATAAAGCCGGCGCAGGTAATCAGGGTGCCGGTCAGCATGGGAAAGGATGTGGCCCGGTAGGCGTAGCAGGCTGCCTCAAAACGGTTCCAGCCCTGCTGCAGCTTGACTGTCATCATTTCAATGGCAATAATGGCATCGTCCACCAGGAGGCCCAGCGAAATGATCAGCGCCCCCAGGGAAATCTTCTGCAGCGCGACACCATACAGTTTCATCATGACAAAAGCGCCGGCAATCACCAGGGGAATACATAACGCCACGACAATGCCCGAGCGAACGCCGAGGCTCAGAAAACTGACGATGAGCACAATAATCACGGCTTCGGCCAGCGACTCGAGAAAATCATTGATGGATTGCCGGACCACAGCCGGCTGATTGGCAACGCTGTTGAGTTCGAGCCCCAGCGGCAGGTCCTGTTTTATCCGGTCCAGCGTTTGCTCCAGAGTAGCGCCGAGCTCCAGAATGTTGCCGCCCTGGGCCATGGACAGGGCCAGGCCGATAGCCGGCCGGCCGTTATAAAACATTTTGGGGTCCGGCGGATCGCTGTAGCTGCGTTCAATCCGGGCGATATCGCCCAGACGCAGGCTGTGTCCGCCGGCGCGGACCGGTAGCAGTCTGAGATCGTCAAGGGTCGCAAACATGCCGCTGACCCGGAAATACACACGGTCGGAGACTGTTTCAATCGACCCGGACGAGGCCATGGCATTTTGTCCCTTAACGGCATTCGCAATATCGGCTGGCGTCAGGCCCAGTTCAGCCAGCTTGCCTGTTTCCATCGTAATGTAAATCTTTTCGGTCTGGACACCCACCAGTTCCACCTTTTTGACGCTGGGAACCGCTACGAGATTTTGCCGGATGCGCATTGCATACCGGCGCAGTTCCTCATAACTGTAGCCGTCGCCGGTAAGGGCGTAAATGCAGCCGAACACATCGTCAAACCGGTCGTTAAAATAGGGGCCGTCCACGCCCTGCGGCAAAGTGGCCTTGATGTCATTGACCATATTGCGGACTTCCAGCCAAATGGGGCGGACCTCATTGGCCGTTACGGCATCATCCTTCAGCACCACATAAATGACCGCCTGGCCGGGTATGGAATAGCTCCGCACATAATCCAGCCCGGGCGTGTCCTGGAGTTTTTTCTCGATTTTATCCGTGACCTGCTCTTCTACCTGGCGGGCTGTCGCCCCCGGCCAGTTGACCGACACCACCATCTGGCGGACGGTAAAGTCGGGATCTTCCATGCGGCCCAGATTCCGGTAAGAGACAATGCCCGCCAGAAACATCAGCAAAACGAAATAGTAAACCAGCTGTTTATGCTGGAGCGCCCATTCGGTCAGGTTGAAGCTTTTCATGGCAGTTCACCGCCGACGGGATTGACCATCTGTCCTACCTGCAGCTTATGCACGCCGGCCGTAATAATCGTCTCGCCCGGTTCAAGGCCGGCCAGCACCTCAATGGTATCGTTCGCCATGGTACCGACGGTAACCGGGCGGAGACTGACGACCCTGTCCTTGACTACCCAGACGGCCGGCGAAGGGCCGGCCTGATATACGGCACTGGCCGGAATGGCCGCCACAGCCGTCGGCTGCATGGCCGTTGTTACCTGCACCGAAGCGGTCATGCCCAGTTTGACTGCTGGCGGCGGCTTAACCAGGGCGATACGGATTGTATAGGTC
>JAEZQV010000407.1 GCA_023441125.1 Bacillota bacterium | reverse complement strand
CCGCTGGCCTGCGTAGCCGGTTTAGAAACAATTTAGTATATTGAGGTTAACAACCTGTGCAGCCGGGCCCGGGAAATTGGCGCTACAACGATGAACAGACTGAAAGCGCTGCAGGAAAAATGCCCTGTTATCGGTGACGTCCGGGGGCTTGGCGCCATGATCGGCATTGAACTGGTCAAGGACCGCGAGTCCAAAGAGCCGGCGAAAGATCTGACCGGCAAGGTAGTAAAGTATTGTCTGGAGCAGGGCGTCATGCTCATCAGCGCCGGTATCTTCAGCAATGTAATCCGCTTATTGATCCCGTTGGTAGTCACCGATGAGCAGCTTGACCGCGGGCTTACCGTGCTCGAGCAAAGCATCCTGAAGGCTGCCGCCGAAGCATAGCTGTAAAAGACTGCTGCCGGTCGGGAATATTGGCTGAAACTGCTCTGAGGTATTGACGGCTTCCGCAAAATGTTGTAACATTGTTAACGAAGAAAGCTAAACAGCAGGACTTTTGCATTACCGGTGGCTGATCAGATAACTGAAGGCTAAAGATGCGTTTTTTGCGCATGTTTAGCCTTTTTTTTATTTTTATTGATTTGGGGGAGAGAATGTGAACAAAACAAGCTTAAAATGGGTGGCTGTACTGATTTGTTTGGCTTTTATGGGCGTATTGCTTGCCGGCTGCGGCGGCGGCACGACGGCCCAGCCGGCCCAAAAGGCGCCGGAAAAGAAGGTCGTTGAGTTTAATTATCCTGAAATCGTGTATTTTGATTATGTGTACTTAGCTGATGAATTAGGTTATTTCAAAGACGCCGGTGTCCGCCCCAAATACATAGGCAAATTGGGCTTTGGACAGGTAGTGCCTTCGCTGGTAAGCGGGTCTATTGATTTTGGCACCCGGCATACGCCGGTAGCGATTGCCGCGATTGCCGCCGGTGCGGATATCAAAGTTATTACGGCCGGCAGCAAATCCACTAAACAGTGGCCGCATATGAAATATTTTGTCCGGGCGGACTCTGGCATTAATTCGATCAAGGACTTTGGCGGCAAAACCCTGGGCATGAACAGCTTTGGCGCCTGCTCCGAGTATGTCACCAAGAAATATCTTAAGGAAAATGGCGTGGATCCCAATAGCATCAGCATGAAAACGATGCCGGATGACCAACAGGAAGTGGCGTTGGCCCAAGGCCATACGGATATTGCCATTATTCATCCGCCTGCTTCCGGCCGGGCAAGCAATGATCCTAAATTTAAAATGCTGCTTAGTGACTACGATATCGACCAAGGCGTCAGCGGCATGTGCCCGTACATAGTGAACGGCAAATTCCTGAAGGAACATCCTGAGGCCGTCAAGGAACTGATCGGCATTCTGAGTAAAACCGCCAAATGGAGCAATGAACATCCGGAAGAAGCCAAAGCCATCATTGCCAAACGCTTTAATATGGATGTGAAACAGGTCGAGATCTTTGAGTTTTATGAAGACCAGCTCATCCCGGAAAATGCCGTCCAGTATTGGGTTGACAGGCTTACCGAGGATGGCAAGCTGAAGCCGGGTCAGGTTACGCTTGCCCAAATTTATACCAACGAATACAATCCGAGTTTTAAGAAATAGTGAAATAGCCAGGAAGGAGACGTTTACCATGATAAAAATACAGGCCAGCAATGTTCAGCGTCAATTTCAGGTAAAAAATGATTCAGGCAAAAAGGAAAAACTGTTGGTTCTGGATGATTTCAATCTGGCGGTCCGGGAGGGAGAGTTCCTGTCTGTACTTGGCCCGAGCGGTTGCGGTAAATCAACCTTCCTCAATATATTAGCCGGTTTGGATACGCACGATAGCGGCGAAATCCTGGTCGACAGCCAGCCGGTAAGTGAGCGGAGTTTTAATCGTGGTATGGTTTTTCAGGGCTATGCGCTGTTTCCCTGGCGGACGGTGCTGGAAAACGTGGCAATCGGGCTGGAAATCCGCAAAATGGATAAACAGGCCAGGCAGGATACCGCCCGGCGTTATCTAGCGATGGTGGGGCTGTCTGCCTTTGCCAACCGCTATCCCCACCAGTTGTCAGGCGGCATGCGGCAGCGGGTTGCCATTGCGCGGGTGCTCGCCTATCAACCGGATATCCTGCTGATGGATGAGCCTTTCGCCGCTCTGGATGCCCAGACGCGGGAAACGCTGCAGCTTGAGCTTATTAAAATCTGGGAAGCCGACAAGAAAACAATTGTTTTCATAACCCATAGCATTGATGAAGCCGTGCTGCTTTCCGACCGCATTGCGGTCATGACGGCAAGACCGGGAAAAGTGAAAGAGGTTATTGACGTTACCCTGCCGCGGCCCCGCACCGAGGATGTCCGCAATTCATTTGCATTTGCCGAGATTCGGCAATACGCCTGGAGTCTCATTAAGGATGAAGTTGGCAAAGCCCAGGCCTTGCAGGAAAAGCAGGAGGCGGCGGCAGCCGGCCTGCAAACGGAATCTTTGGCCGCGAAGGTAAAAAATAATGTATTAAAAAGGATCGGGTGGGTGCAATGAGAAAAATAGTTGATTTTTTTAATAACTCATTTGAAAAAACCATCGGCCTGATCCTGTTTGTTGCCCTCTGGGAACTGGCTCCCCGGGCAGGCTGGGTGGAAGCGACCTATCTGAGCCCGCCTTCAGCCGTAGTCCAGTCGCTGGCAGCCATGTTTACCAGCGGGGCATTCAACAAGCATTTGCTGGTTAGCCTGCAGCGGGCGATGATCGGTATGGTGGTCGCCGTAACCTTTGGTACCGTTCTCGGGTTATTTATCGGCTATTTTAGGCGGATTGAGAGCTATCTGGACGCTTTGTTCCAGTCTTTCCGGCAAATGTCAGCGTTTGCGCTGTTCCCGGTGTTTATTTTATTGTTTGGCGTCGGTGAGCTTTCCAAAACCATTATCATTTTCTGGGCTTCGCTTTGGCCTATTCTGCTGAACACGATCAACGGCGTAAGAAATGTCGACAAGCTGCTTGTCCAGTCAGCTAAGTCCATGGGCGCGTCGCAAGGCTTTATTTTCCTGAAAATAATTTTGCCGGCAGCGGCGCCGGACATTTTTACCGGCATCCGGCTAGGCGGCTCGTACTGCGTCATGGCGCTGGTGGCGGCCGAGATGATCGGGGCTACGGCGGGACTGGGCTATTTGGTGCTCTATTCGCAGGAAACCTTTAATATCCCGGATATGTATGCCGCCATAGTGGGTTTAGCCATCATGGGTCTGGGCATTAATTATGTCCTGCGGCTGGTGGAAAAATCCTTCACCGGCTGGAAGCAGGGAGCGTCCTTGGGCGAGTAAGCGGATTTGCCGGCCGGTAAGGCTTTAGTAAGCTAATAATTAATTCTAACTCAGGTAAGCCTGACAGAAAACAGACCTGCGAATTGTTGCAGGTCTGTTTTGCATACAAACCGGTTGGAACAGGGAATGACCAGGACGGGATTGTGGTAATATACAATAAATGGTAAAATAGGCGTGGTAGCAAGTGAGGCTGTGATGAGAGGGGCACTTTGGTCGATGCAGGAGGGCACACTGTATATACTGGTTTTACTTATCGCCAGTGTATTGAACCTTTTTCTAGCGGTTTATGTTTATTGTTTCCGGCGGGGTAAGGCCGGTTCCACCGCCTTTATCGGGTTAATAATGGCCATTACTTTTTATTCCCTGGGTTTTGCCCTGGAGATAATGAGTACAAGCCTGAACCAGATTATTTTTTTCATCAAGCTGGAATACATTGGCATAGCGTTTTTTCCCGTTCTCTGGCTGGTGCTGATCCTGCAGTTTACCGGCCGCGAGCGCTGGGTAACACGGCCCTTTATCCTGGGGTTGCTGATTATTCCGGCCATAACCTTTCTTCTCCAGTATACCAATGATATGCACCAGCTTTTTTACCGGGAAATCAGTATGATGACGCGCGGGGCGGTTTCCGTCGCCATTTTGTCTAAAGGCCCCTGGTATTGGGTACATATC
>JAEZQV010000396.1 GCA_023441125.1 Bacillota bacterium | reverse complement strand
CGTTTATGATTTGGCTCCAGACAATAACCAACTCCTCGAATTGTGTACAAATTAATAAGGCCAAGTTTTTTCCTCAAATAATAAATATAGAGATTAACGGTAGAAATGTCGGTTTCAGCAAAATAACCCCATACTTTTTCGGCGATCAGCTCTTTGGTTACTACCTGGCCGGGAGTGCGCATGAGCAATTCTAATAATAACGTCTCTTTCAAGGTCAATTTAATTACCTTGCCGTTTTGGGTAACCTGGCCCTTGCGGGGGTCCAGCCGCAGGCCATCTACAACCAGGACATTATCTACCAGTTTTTTACTCTTGCGCCGGCTTAGAGCCTGTAATCTGGCCAATAGTTCCTTGATGAAAAAAGGTATCCCCAGGTAATCGTCGGCACCGGCATTAAGACCCTCGGCCCGTTCTTCCGGAGAGTTTGCGGCGGTCAAAAAGAGTACAGGAGTTTCATCCTCCAAACTGCGGAATTCTTTCAGCAGCGACAAGCCGTCCAGCTTGGGTAACACCCGGTCCAGGACAATGATATCGTAAGTTCCCGTACAAGCCATTTGGACGCCGTTTTCACCATCGGTTGCGACATCTACTAAATATCCATTGGTTCTCAATAATCGCGATAATGCACTAATCAATCTGGTTTGATTATGTATCAGCAGAATCTTCACTTAACCCATTCCCTTTGTACTCACTAACTCCTTGTGATAGTTTACCATCCTTGTATTTTTCAGGGTGTTAAAATAGCTTACGTTGCTTTTCAATTTGCTTATCTATTTATAATTATCGTGATAAAGCATCAAACGAGCGTTAACTAGATCATTATAATTTCATTAAATTTATAATAGAATAAAGAATGTTTTAACGGATTCACCCAATCTTTCATGTACTCCCCCGCTTATTTGATAAATGCATACTGTTTTAATTTCGGGACTTTTGTCCCAAACTCCTGTTAAGGAAAACAGAAATAAGCATAATTTGGTATAAAGAAAGGACCCGGGGCGTTCCCAGTGCCCGGCGGCCAGCCGGCAAAAGCAAAGAGAAACCCGGCAGGACTTCAGTCCGTGGAGTTTCTCCTCTTTACTGCTTATCTTTAAAGTGTCCGGCAAAGCGATCTGCCGGCTGCGGTTTTTCTAACCGAAAATATTCCCATTATTCTTTAATGAACATACCAGGCAAAGCGCATTGTCTCCAACCGGCTGATATACCTTGCCGCAGTCTTGACATTCCGGCAGCGTCCGGCTGGCAATATGTGACAGGGTCAGGCCGGCGGCCGGTCCTAACGTTATGGCACCCCGGGGACAATGGACGGCACAGACCCCGCAGCCGGTGCAGGCAAGGGCCTGATGATAAAAATCGACGGTGTTCCCGCGGTCTTTAGTCACAATAGCCTGCTCCGGGCAGATCTGCCGGCACAGACCGCAGGCATGGCAATTCCCGGCAATGACAAGACCGGAAAACAGCCGGGTTGGCTCCTCCATCCCGGCCAAAGCTCCCACATAGTTGGCCAGGAGTTTGCGGCGCGGCAGCGGCAGCGGCTCTTCACTGCTGGTAACAGCGACGGCAATTACGCTCTTGGCCTCGCCCCACAGCCAGCTGGCCAGCGCACGCCGGGATATGGCCTTTTCTCTACGCTGATAACCGGCAGCTGCCGGCCCGTGAAGCAACGGCTTTTTGCCGGCGAATGCCAGAACCGGTGCCACAGTATCGCAAAGCTGCTGCAAGTGCCTGGCCACCGCCGGCTTACAGTCCGCACAGCCGCGGTTATCCACAATAATCTGCCGGTTGCTGTGCTTGCCGCTATACACCAGGGTGAGCAGCAGCCGGGCATCGAGGAATCCCAGACAGGGCCAATTGCTCTGTTTGTCCTGTTGGGTGCAGGTTAGGCACAGCACGGCATCCTCCAAAGCCAGTAAAGCCTCGAAAGACTGCGGGGAATAGCTCACCCCGGCCAGGGCCTGGGCCGGGCAGGCTGCCAGGCACAGGCCGCATTCATCACATTGTGTCAGTTCCGGTTGCTGCATAGCATCCATACAGCCCTGCGGGCAAATTTGCCCGCAGCGCCGGCAGTCCATTTTTTTGAACCGGTTATTTAAACAAACCTCACTCTGCCTTACTATCATACCAGCCATGTATTTCATCAGCTTTCCCGCTTGGTTTCGTTCGCCTTTTGAGACTGTTCAGCCGCCGGCGTCTCGGTTTCCCGGCGGAACTCCCGTATGCTCCGGCCAATTGACTTGCCGACTTCGGGCAGTTTGCCCGGTCCGAAAACAATCAGCGCAATAACCAAAATCACTACTAACTCAGGCATACTAAAAGCAAACATTGCGTTTCACCTCTTTGGCTTTATTCGCTAAAGACTTTCCGCCCGTCCGGGGCGCAGCCGGATGCAGCCGGCCTTATACCGGTTCAAGATCAACCAGGACATCGTAAAAAGCTACGCCCTTGGAGCCGGTGCTGATATCTCCCATATCAGCGAGCAGGCCGGCATTCAGACTGTTGAGATGCGTCTCGGCGCCCGGCAGCCAGCCCTGGTGGCAAACCAGGACATCGGGCGGGGTATCGGGCGAAATACGTGCTTTCAGCGTAATCGCGCCTAAATCATTATATATCCGTACCAGGGCGCCTGCGGCAATCCCTTTGGCCGCCGCCGTCTGCGGGTGGATGAATAGCGCCTGCTCCGGCTTGTGCGGCAGCGTGGCGATATTTTGAAACTGCGAGTTAAGGCCCTGCTGGGCATGGGAGGTAATCAGCCAATAAGGGTAGCGGGCAGCCGGTTTGATCCCCTGCTTGTATTCCGGCAAAGCCGCCAGCATGTTGTCCCGGGCCTTGACGGAAAAAAACTCAAATTTGCCTGAACCGGTCGCAAACCGCCGGTCTGCCCAGGCAACAGCCGGAACGTTTGCCCTTCTGGGACCGTCGGCCAACTCGGTCCAATGCCTGATCCCCAGCAGCGCGTACATGGTGTCGTTAAATTCCGCGTCCAAAAAGTCGGCGGCTTGTCCGGCCGGAAACAAACTGCTGCCAGGCCGGTAGCGGTTTAAGGTTGCCGTCAGCAATTGAGCGATTTCCAGGTCGCTCTTAGCATCAAAAAACGGCGGTATGGCCTGTTCATTCAGGCCCAGCCAGTGATGCCAGTAGCTGGGAACCACATCCAGTTCTTCAAATTGGGTTGTCGCCGGCAGCACGATATCGGAGAACCTGGCCGTCGGCGTAAGAAATTGCTCCACCGTCACAATGAGCTCAAGTTTTGCCAGGGCCTGGGTCAACATACCGCCGGCGATATCCTGCGTAACCAGGTTGCGGCAGGACACCCAGAGCAGCTTAACCGGCGGGTCTTTGCGCTGGCCCACTTCCCGGGCGAAATCATTAATACTGATATAGCGGGTGCCGGCCGGCGCCTGCAGAAAATGCTGATTAAAGCCCCAGGTCAGTTGATGGGCATAATGGACACCGCCGCCGGCGACGCCAATATTGCCGGTCATGGCGGCCAAGGCATCGATGGCCCGCAGGCTGTGGCCGCCATTGATATGGCGCTGCAAGCCGAAGCCGGCCCAGATATATACCGGACTCTCCATTGCCAGCAGCCGGGCCAGCTGCTGAATGACAGCCGGTTCCTGGCCGCACTGCCCGGCCAGGTAAGCCAAATCCAGACCGGCCAGATAATCCCGGAAAGGCTGCCAGCCGGTGGTATAATGATCAATAAACTGCCGGTCGACCAGCCCCTGGTCTGTAAGCACCTTGGCGAGCGCCAGGGCCAGGGCGCCGTCCTCGCCGGGCCTAATCTGCACATAGTAATCGGCCTTGCGGGCGGTCTGGGTATATACGGGATCAATGACAATAACCTGGGCCCCATTTCTTCGGGCCTGGTAAATATAGGGCAGGGAATGGATAGCCGTCCAGGCCGGATTGACTCCCCAGAGGATAATAAGTTTGGCGTTAGCCAGTTCTTCAGGGTCGGAGTTTATATTGCTGCCAAAGTCATAGAGCTGCGCATCCAGGCCGGCAGACCAGCAGGGTGAGCCTCTGGCCTGCGTCGTGGGACCCAGGCTGTTGAACATGCCTTCGACGGCATTATGCAGGATGCCGAAATTACCGGAGTACTTGTTCAGACAAAACGGCAGCAGGGAATGGTAGCGGTCCTTGATCTCCAGGAGCTTCTCGCAGATGATCGCCATAGCCTGCTCCCATGTCAACCGTTCCCACCGGCCTGAGCCACGGCCGATTTGCCGCAGGGGGTAGCGCAGCCGCTCCGGGCTGTATACCCGCCGGACATAGTTTTGCCCTTTAGAGCACAGTTTGCCCCGGGTATAGCCGTGCGCCGGATCGCCGCCGACCTTTTCCAATACCCCTTTGCGGGTATAAGCCAGCAGCCCGCATGCATCATAACAATTGCGGGGACAAATGTGCCGGGTGATCTGGTAACCGTCCTTTGTCTTCATCATAAAACCCCCGCCGTGCACAAACTATTATCTGTCTTATTCTCGTTTGCCGGCTAATTTCCTTGTGCCCTCCCGTCCGCTTTCTCTGTAAAAGCAGGCAGGCTCAGCGCATTGAGCCTGCCTGAAAATCAGCTGCCAAACATTTTGAGCGCGACAGCCGAGCCGTAAAACAGGCCTCGGCCCAGCAGTTCGCCGATGAGCACCAGAACAAACAAAACCGGCACATAGTTACGCTCATTCCATGCCGGCTGCCTCCCGGCATAGGCGAGCAAGCCCAGGGGGGCAAGGATGCCAAGGATAAGCCGGAGCCAGAAGACCGGACCGGATACCAGGTTCCAGCCGGTGAGCCGGGCCACACCCTCGGCGCCGAGCATAATTGTCGTATACATGGCCAGGCCGGTCAGGCTGCAGCCCAGCATAGCGGCCACAAACCAAAAGACAGCTTTTGCCGGGGCATATTGCCTAAAGTGAGCCAGCACGGCAATAAACAGTGGCCCCAGACTAAACGCCGTCAGCAGGAAAAACAGCAGCGGACCGGCATTGTTCCAGGCTGGCTGCGCCGGCAGGGTATATACCATGCCGGAAGATACCACCGCCAGCACGGCAACCACTGACCCGGCCAGACCGACCGGACCGCGCGCGGCTCCCGTTCGCCACTGCCAGCAGTAGACAACCGTCAGGGCAAAAAACAAACCAAAGGCCGCCACCTCCCGGCTCAGCCAGGACGTGCCGAGCTGGGACAAGGCCCGGTATGACTCCAGCGGCTGTCCCAGGTGCCCCAGTGAGGCCAGCAGGGCCAGACCCATAGCGGCGGTAATCCCCTGGGCGGCAAACATGCCCAGCCCATTTTCAATTCTGCCGGTAAACCGGTCAAGAAACCACAGCGTTACAAAGGCCCCGGCCGCCATCTGCGACAGCACGGTAAACAAGACTAATGCCCATTCAGCCACTATTGCCCCCTCCTAACCTGCGCCCCGACAACAGGCTTAATAAACCGGGTCGTGGGCCTGGTGATACTGGTATCCGGAAAACCGGGCAGCGTACGGCTGGCCTGAGCCAGTTCCCTACTATTCAGGTCAATGACCGTAATGGCCTCCATCGGGCAGCCGGCAACACAGGCCGGTGGCTCACCCCGGTCCTGCCGCGCCGCGCACATGTCGCATTTCTCCACTTTTTTGGCTTTCTCATTAAATTCCGGCACTTTATACGGACAGGCCAGCATGCACATCCGGCAGCCGATACAGCGCTGCCGGTCGTGCAGGACAATGCCGTCTTCACGCTTGGTATAGGCGCGAACCGGACAAGCCTTGAGGCACGCCGGCTCTTCGCAGTGATTGCAGGCCAGGGAGGCAAACTCCCGCGCCGGGCCGCCAAACGCATTCTCGGCCAGCGGGTAAACTTTCCGCCAGCGGATGGCTGGTTCTTGCTGATATTCGTTCTTGCAGGCCAGTTCACAGGAATGACAGCCCACACAACGGTCACAGTTCACCAGAAAGCCTGATTTTTTAGCCATTTTCATTCCTCCTCCCTATACCTTGGCGATGGCGACGAAGTTATCATGGAAGGCAATCCCCGGCATCCCCGTGGCCTTTTTCCCCATGTCGGCCGGTACGGCCTTCACCGTGTAGTTGAC
>JAEZQV010000327.1 GCA_023441125.1 Bacillota bacterium | reverse complement strand
GTCCATAACTGCTCCTTATTATTGCTTTTTTAAAGGCTATATGCCGGTTTTAGCGGCTGGTCGCCGCTAAAACCGGCGACCAAAGTTTCCTTGGCAGTGCGGCTGAGCTGTTTTATGGCATACTCGCGCTTCCTGGCCTGACTTTCGCTGGGATGTAATTCATAATAGATCAGGGTAACCGGCAGGCGGCTGCGGGTATAACGGGCCCCGTTCCCCTTGTTGTGGACGGCCACCCTGGCCTGGATATCTGTCGTCCAGCCAGTATAATAGGTGCCGTCGGCACACTCGACAATATATGTATAAAACATGCTTGACTCCTAAGGACCAGGCGGGCCCTGGCGCAAAAATTCGCGCAGCGTTTTATCACCAATATATAACTGTTCCACTACCCCATAACCATCTTTAATTCTAATGGCGGCAACACCGTTTTTACCTTTTTGGTCTCTATAGGCAGTCTCGGCTGCAGGAGCTATATCTTCCGGCAAATAGAAACGGGAAAAAGGCAGTACAACATGCGCATTATTCCGATTATCAGTATATGCTCTGACTTTTAGGTAAGTACCGGTAGCTGGTTTATGGCCGCTTACTTCCTTGATATAGGCATTGCCGGCCGCATTCACGGCCACAATGGCATACACTGCCTGGCCGGCAGGCAAGCCGGCCGGATCACTGACCGGGCCGCTTGTCTCCTTGAAACGCAGCTCAATAAAGCGGCCTTTAAAGGCATCGTAAGGATCGACCGGCGCTGTTTGCCATAAGAACCGTTGCCCGGTATTTAAAACATCCTCCCAGCGCCACGCCATGTATAACGGTACGGCTACCTGCAGTCCGGCAACAACGATAAATAATCCCAGCAGAATTTTTTTATTTTTCATGATCCCACCCCGCTTTGCGGCGCGCCAGCACCAGATTGGCCGCTAAGAAGCCCAGCCCCACCAGCACGAAGGCTACACCGCGGACAACGAAGCTTAACTCAATGTCAAAAAAGCGGGCAACAATAAGCGCCGCCAGCAGCACCATGCCGGCATTCACAATGCCCAGGCTGCGTCTGCCTACTCCGTTAATGATAATACCGCTGCTCAGCCACAAAACATAGGCGTTCATAATCGCGGTGGCTCCCCACCCGCTGCTGTCCAAATGCTGGCATACATATGCTACGGCAATAACAAAGGGAATTGTGGCAAATCGCCAGGAATCCCTGTTCGCCTGCCGGGCCAGTAAGTAATTACCGCCGCTAACCGCCGCCAGCAATATGGCGGCTAACAGGAACGCTGCGAACGGGACTGTCTCCCGATTCAAGGTTATATGCCGCCAAATATCATGGAAAGTCAGGATAAACACCAGGCCAATGTTACCTGTTAATCCTACCGTTTTAAACGGCATTCGCCAGCTTTGCTCATGCTGGCTAAACCATAGCACGCCGGTAAGATAATGGCTGGCAAACAGTGAGCTATATATCAGCAGCCCGAGGTTAGCCAAATACCCGCCAAAGGCTGCGCCAAAGCAAAAGTACAAACAGATACTCACAACCCAGGACAGGATCACGGTACTATTGGCATAACGTCTATGCTGCAGTAAGTTCCAATAATACGGCAGAAGGAGGCCCAGCAGAACCCAGATAAACTGTTTACTGACATCAAAATAGCCACTGACCGCCCAATTGGTTACGCCCAGCGTATAGAGCACGGCTATGCTGACCGAATCCATCAGGTATAAGAGCGGCAGCGACAACAGCAGCCAGTTAAGCAAGAAAGCATCGGTGTCCTCCACCAGGTGATAGGTCTGCCCCACTAGCGCAATAGCCGTACCCACCATCAGCATAAGCAAGGTTGCTGCTGCTTCGCGCCAGGCCAGGCTGTCCCGTTTAAACCATAGCACGCTTCCCGCCAGCACCTGCGCCGCGACAAGCAGGCCGAGCGCAATGACCAGGCGGTTTAGCCGGGACAAATGCTCCCAGTTATGGGACAGAATCAGGACAATGCCCAACCCCACCAGGAGAGAGCCAATAACGCCAAATACCAGCAAAAACGTCTTAGGACCGGTACTGTCCGTAACCGGCCCATAGTGTTTTTTTATCCGTTCCGCGCTTTCCGCCGGAATAATTTCCTTGGCCACAAGTTCCGGCAGCTCGTGATACAACCACTCAACGGCTTTTTTATTCATACCTGCTTCTCCCGGTTATATTTACCCGTTTTTTTATCAACGTCTTATAATGTATAGCTTTAACTCTTCCTTGAGTAATTTATCCCGGTTATGCCATTGTATGCCCTAAGCAGTTTTGGCCATATCCCTACTGCCGACCGCCGCCCGGGCCAAAATGTTTGCACAATACAGCCTTGATAGCTGCATAACTTACCGCTTCCGGCAATGCGTCCTTTAACGGTCTCAACTGCTGGCCGCCGATTTCCTTTATCCTGGCAATAATCAGGTTCTCGTACCGGGCGGGAATAAGCCGGTCCCAGTCAACAGTATGCCCTTCCTGCGCTGAACGCACCAGATGATTTAGCACAGTCTGAACTGTTAAGTCCCGGACCTTGGCGATTTCCTCCAGCCCGCAGCCTTGCCGGTACATAGCCAGAGTGGTGCTATGGCTGGGCTCGCCTTCCGGCTGGCTCTTTTTTTTGCCGGCCGTTTTCTTGGGCTTTTCAACGGCAGCCACCGGCACATTGCTTGTTGCCGCTGCCTGTTTATCTGCCAGATAACCGGTAATAACCGCCAGAAATTCAGCACCGTATTTTTGCAGTTTAAGCTCGCCAACCCCCTTGACCTGCCGCAGCGCCGGCAAATCCGTTGGGCGTTGTTCACTCATTTCCCGCAAGGCGGTGTCAGCAAACACCACAAACGGCGGCACGCCTTCCCGCTCGGAAATATGTTTACGGCATTGGCGCAATAATTCAAACAGCGCATCATCGGCCACCGGCTGCCGTTCGGCAAACACCTTTTGCCAGACTTGAGCCTGGTTCCTTAATACAGGCATAGCCTGGGATTCGAGTTTTACCACTGGATATTCGCTTTCGGTCAAGCGTAAATAGCCGGTGGCGACAAGCCGCTGGACCAGTGTTTTTATGTCGGCGAGTGTTCGTTCCGCCATCAAGCCATATGTCGGCAGCTGATCAAAGCCAAACTGCTGGATTTTTTTATTTTTAGAGCCTTTCAGTACATCGGCGATCACGCTGATGCCAAACCGCTCCTTCAAACGGTATACACAGGAAAATACTTTCTGGGCATCCACCGTAATATCCACCTGTTCACCGTCTGCCAGGCAGTTGCCGCAATGGCCGCAGCCCGGACCGGCGGAAAATTCGCCGAAATAATTTAGAATATACTGCCGGAGGCAGTCCGGCGTATGACAGTAATCCACCATTTCCTGCAGTTTTTTTAGTTCATGCTGTTTGCGTTCCGGCTGTTCTACCGACTTATCGATCAGGAAGCGCTGCAGCAACGGGTCCTGCGGTCCAAACAAAAGAATACACTCGCCGGGTTCGCCGTCCCGCCCGCTGCGGCCGGCTTCCTGGTAGTACGACTCCATATTTTTCGGCATGTTGTAATGCACCACGTACCGCACATTGGACTTGTCAATCCCCATGCCGAAGGCGTTGGTGGCCACCATTACCCGGACATCGTCATAAAGAAACTGCTCTTGCTGGGACATGCGTTCCTCATCAGCTAATCCGGCATGATACCGCCCGGCCGCATAGCCTTTTTTCCTCAGCATTTCGTAGAGAGTGTCAACTTCTTTGCGGGTAGCCGCATAAATAATGCCGGCTTGCTTGGCATTGGCTTTCAGATATTGCAGAATAAACTGCTGCTTGTTTTCACCGCGCAAAACAGAAAAAGACAGGTTCGGGCGGTCGAAGCCCGTAACATGTACCTCAGGCCGGCGCAGTGCCAAAAGAATTTCGATATCCCGCTTGACCTCCGGTGTGGCCGTGGCTGTAAAAGCGCCAATTACCGGCCGGTTGGGTAAAGCAGCAATAAATGAGCTGACATTCCGGTAGCTTGGCCTAAAATCATGACCCCACTGGGAAACACAGTGAGCCTCGTCCACAGCCAGCATACTGATATCCAATTCACCGATCACTGCCTGAAACCAGTCGGCTGTCAGCCGTTCCGGCGCGACATATACCAGCTTGTACCGCCCGGCCCGCAGGTTGTAAAGACGCCGGCCGGCTTCTGCGCCTGATAGGGAGCTGTTAATAAAGGTAGCCGGTATGCCCTGCTCCGTTAACGCATCCACCTGGTCTTTCATAAGCGAGATAAGCGGCGAAACTACCACCGTGACACCTGGCAGCAGCATGGCCGGCACCTGAAAACACAGGGACTTGCCTGCGCCGGTTGGCATAATGGCCAGGGTATCCTTACCGCTGATGAGGCTGGCAATGACTTTAGCCTGCCCGGGACGGAACTCATCGTAGCCATAGTATTTTTTTAATATTTCTTGAGCCTTTGTCAGCATAGCGGTCTGTCTCCAGTTCAAAATTGATACAGTTGCCAATTTTTAATAGCGTGACACACCTCACACGGCAACCTACATCCTCTTTATGATAGCATATAAAACAGGAAAAGTTTATTGCAATTTAAATATTACGCTGAACATAACCTATACTACCGCCGAACCGGATCAGGCGGTTTAATGCCAATTGCTCCAAACTTCAGGGCAATAGCCTACCGTCGCCTGCGGGCCATTGCGCACAATCGGCGTTTTGAACAGCAGCGGATGCTCCAGCAATTCTGCTTCCACATTGTGCACCAGAAATTTAAGATTACGCTTGGCGTATTCCTTGCCGGTTTTGTCAAGCAGATTTTCCAGGCCGCCGGCGGCGGCCCTGACTTTATCCAGTTCGCCCTTGCTTAAGCCCCGTACGGTAAGATCAACAAACTGAAACGGTATTTTGCGTTCTTTGAAATAGCGCTCGGCTTTGCGGGTATCCTGACACTTTTTGGTGCCAAATATCTGTATATTCATAGCATTATCCGATTACTCCTTTTATCAGTTACTGAATGTCTCCACCAGCTCATTTAAATATGTCCAACGGTCAAGCAGTTCATCAAGCCGGCTATTTAGCTCCTGGTGTCTGGCGGTAAGCTTCTGCAGCAGTTCAAAGTCACTGCCCGCTGCGTTAATAGCCGCGGCAACCTGGGCCAGTTCCTGCTCCACCCCGGCTATTATATCCTCAATTTGTTCATATTCCCGCTGTTCCTTGAAGGACAATTTACGCGGCCGTTCTTTAGGCTTATCCGGCGGTGCCGGCTTTTTTTCCGGCGTACTATTGGACTTGGCGGCAAATGCCGCCGCTTCCGCCTGCACACTGATTCTTTCCTGGTAATCCGAGTAATTGCCGGGATACTGCCTGATGGCCCCCTGGCCCTCAAAAGCAAATATCTTCTCCACTAACCTGTCTAAAAAATAACGGTCATGGGACACGACGATGACGGCGCCGGGGAAATCCTCCAAATAATCTTCCAGTATGCTCAGGGTCTGAATATCAAGATCGTTGGTCGGCTCATCCAGCAAGAGCACGTTGGGTGCACTCATCAGCACCCGTAACAAAAAAAGGCGGCGTTTTTCCCCGCCGGATAATTTTGCAATGGGCGTCCATTGTAAATGCGCCGGAAAAAGGAAACGTTCCAGCAGTTGGGCCGCACTGATTGTGCCGCCGTCCGCCGTTGGCAAAAAATGTGCTTCTTCCTTAATGTATTCAATAACTCTAAGCGCCTGATTCATTTCGCTGCTTTCCTGGGAGAAATAACCGATCTTTACCGTCTGGCCCACTTCAATCCGCCCCCGGTCAGGCGTCAGCCGGCCGGCAATCAGATTAAGCAATGTGGATTTGCCGCTGCCGTTGGGGCCGATAATGCCAAGCCGGTCATTTTTTAAGACGACATAGCTAAAATCGTGGATTAGGGCCTTGTCCGCAAATTCTTTGCCAATATGTTCCATGTCAATGATTTTACGCCCCAATCGGGTCATCCCGGCCGTTATTTCAATTTGCCCCTGACTGCTCGCCGGTGTTTGGGCGCTCAACTCTTCAAAACGCTCGATCCTGGCTTTTTGTTTGGTACTGCGCGCCTGCGCCCCCCGCCGTATCCAGGCCAGTTCGTTGCGCAGAATGTTTTGCCGCTTGCGTTCGCTGGCTTCCTGCTGATCCTCGCGTTCGGCCTTCAGTTCCAGGAAACTGCTGTAATTGCCGGTATATGTGTATAACTTGCCTTTATCCAGTTCAATAATCCGGTTAGTTACCCGGTCAAGAAAATACCTGTCATGAGTAATCATCAGGAGAGCGCCCTTGCGTCTGGCAAGATACTCCTCCAGCCAGGCCACAGTATCGTTGTCAATATGATTGGTAGGCTCATCCAGGATGAGCAAATCGGCCGGATTAATAAGGGCACTGGCCAGCGCCACCCGCTTGCGCTGCCCGCCGGACAAGGTACTGACAATGGCGGTAAACTCGGTAATCCCCAATTTCGTAAGGATGATCTTGGCATCACTTTCCAGCTGCCAGGCCTGCTGGGCATCCATTTGCTGGCTCAGGCCGATAAGCCGCTGCTGACCCGCAGCCTCTTCCGGCCTGCTCTGCACATCGGCTAAAGCCTGCTCATAGTCTCTTATCACTTTCATGAGCGGTGAATGGCCTTTAAATACCTGCGCCAGCACAGTGGCCGTGCCGTCAAATTCGGGGTTTTGCGGCAGGTATTCCACGCTGACACCGCCACCTGTTGTTATTTTGCCTTCATCGGCAGTTTCGACGCCGGCAATAATTTTTAAAAATGTGGATTTGCCGGTGCCATTGACGCCAATTAAGCCAATTTTATCGCCTTCGTCAATGCCCAAGGTGATATTGCCGAATAATAATTTCTCACCGTAGCTTTTAGTCAAATTTTCTATCGATAATAAGTTCATGGCTCAGTCCTTTATATGAGGTTTTCTTTATTCTAACACACATGCCCGTTTCATGAACAGACATGTTATGAAACGGGCGTTTGCATTAAAGTATTCCCGTAATTTTATTTTATCCAGTCTGAGCCCATAAAATGGCAAAGGCGTACAAAGGGAATAAGCCTACCTTCATTAAACACCAAGTATTTTGCCAGAAACAGGGGATTAGGCTTTGACTTTTTGACGCTTTTTCTTGATTTTTTTGCTATCTGCTTTCGTTAAGATTAATTTTCCCCAAAAAGACATGGCTTCTATAATTAATGCGAAAATGATTACAAGCAGTGGGAAAACCATCTGCGTTCCTAATATTTCTCCATATCGGGGAAAACTTTTTCCAATAACTGCAGTGGTTATTAGCGCTAAAATTGTAGCAAGGCCTAATACTACATAATTATCAGATGAAAGCATTTTAAAATACCTCACATTTATATTGACCCAACTTTGCTTTGTTCTTTATCTTCCGTGACTGCCGTACCAGGAGCCCGGTAAACCGGATTGCTGGCGACATTATTCTCTTAATTCACTGTAATTCAATTCCATAACTCCATACATTTTACATTATTTTTATAATTCCTGTTGCATTATATAGTTGTTAAAGTATTATTTCTTAGAAATATATAATTCCCATATTCTCTGCAATATTTTTTGCAGAGAATATGGGAATTTTTCTTATTTTAGCACAACTGCCGCGTTATTTGGAAAATACTCTTTACTTTTTTGGCAAATAGTAGTATATTATATTGTCACTCACGCATAGCTATTTATTGGCTGGTGCAAACTGAATTAATGGCTATTATAAGCAAAGAAAGGTGTTCATTGATGGCAACAAGCTTTTCAGCCTTAGGCATCCGTCCTGAGCTGACACAATTTTTACAGGCGACAGGTATTTCCCGGCCTACGCCGGTACAAGTCCAGGCAATTCCTGCACTTATGTCCGGCAAGGATGTGATTGCCCAGGCGCAAACCGGCACAGGCAAGACACTTGCCTTTTTGCTGCCCATTTTAGAAAAAATAAAGCCGGCCGCGCCCCATGTCCAGGCCCTGATTATCACTCCGACCCGGGAGCTCGCATTGCAAATCACGGCGGAAGCCGCTAAACTGGCCAACATCCTGGACATTACTGTCCTGTCGGTACATGGCGGCAAGGATGTGACCGAGCAAATCCGCAAGCTTAAGGGCCAGCCGCATATTGTTATCGGCACTCCCGGCCGTCTGCTGGATCATGTTCGCCGTAAAACGCTGGTGCTTGCCGGCGTCTCCAGGCTGGTCCTGGATGAGGCTGATCAAATGCTGCATATGGGTTTTTTAGAAGAAGTCAACGAACTGATTGAGCTAACCTCTGCCAAACGGCAGATTATGCTGTTCTCAGCCACTATGCCGCCCAAAGTCAAAGGACTGGCTGCCCGGTATATGGACAAACCGGCCGATATCCGCATTCAGACTGAAAACATAACACTGGACGAAATTAAACAGATTATGGTTGAATTGCCCGAGGAGAGCAAGCTGGATAAGCTCTGCAGCATGATAGACGAGTACCAGCCTTACCTGGCTATTGTATTCTGCCATACAAAAGAACGGGCGAAAGCGGTAAATACGGCTCTCATCCAGCGCGGCTACAATACCGATGAATTGCATGGCGACCTTTCTCAAGCCAAACGCAACCAGGTTATGCGGCGGTTCAGCCAAGCCCGGCTGCAAATCCTGGTAGCCACGGATATCGCCGCCAGGGGACTTGATATTGAAGGGGTAACCCATGTTTTCAGTTATGATATTCCCCATGATCCGGAAAGCTATATCCACCGCATCGGCCGTACCGGCCGGGCCGGCGAAACAGGAACTGCCATTACCTTCATCAGTCCGGGCGAACACCTGTACCTGCGCCTGATTGAACAGGGCATCAAAGCCTCCATTGAAAAATATAAGGCCAATGGCCAGAAGGTTGTCAGGCCGGCCAGAAAAACCGGCGCGGCCGTCATTAAAACCAAGCAGGAAAAACCGGTAACCGCCAAAAAGCCGGACGACAAGAAAGCAGACCGTCACGGGGGCAATAATTTGCGGAGCCGGCGCAAACCGAAAACTGCCGGAGCAGCCGCAGGTCACCAAGCACCGGCCGGCAAGCGCAAAACAACCAGGGGCAAGGCCTAATCAGCCTTGCCCTCCTGGTTGTTGTCCCGGTATCGCCGGCTTATCATTCTGGTCATCAAAGGAAGCCCGGCAGGCGGGATAGCGCGAGCAACCCCAGAACTTGCCGTGTTTGCCGTTTCGTAACTGCAGTACGCCTTTACGGCAGCGCGGGCAATGATGCTCACCTTTGAGCGGGATATTGGCCCCCTTGGCTTTATGGCACAGACCGGCGGCAAAACGGGCCTGCTGGCCTAAAAAGGTGTCCAGATTGGCACTGCCTTCGGCCATTTGCTGCAGAATATCTTCCCACAAAGCGGTAAAATCCGGATAGGTGATCTCTTCCGGCAGCATATCCACTAAGAGGTAGGCCGGCTCAGTCGGTTTAAGATATTTCTTCTTGGTTTCCTCCCGCAGAAAGCCGCGTTCAATCAGTTCTTTGATGATCGTGGCCCGGGTGGCTTCCGTGCCAATACCGGCCACATCCTTGAGCTGCTTTTTCAGGTCCGGGTTCTTGACGTATTTATGGATTTCTTTCATAGCCGCCAGTAAGGTGGCAGCAGTAAACCGCCCTGGCGCTTTTGTTGACTTTTTGTCGGCCGCAGCCCGGAGAAATTCCAGCCTGTCCCCTTTGGTCATGGCCGGCAGCATGCCGCTGTCCTCCTCTTTCTTGTCTTCAGTCTCGGCTCCATATACTTCTTTCCAGCCCAGTTCCTTAATAATGCGGCCATTGGCGGTAAACCGTTCCCCGGCATGTTCCAGCTCCGCCTTGGTCTGGTCGTAGACATGCACCGGGTAAAACTGGGCAATATAGGCCTGTGCAATCAAGAAATAGATATTACGCTCGGTCTCACTCAGCGCAGCGAAATTACAGCGTTCTACCGTGGGAATAATAGCATGGTGGGCCGTAATTTTTTTGTCATTCCAGGCCCGGCTGCGGGTCAGGCTGTCGGCCCTTTCCGACCAGGCAGACAATTCGCCGTGGGCCAAGCCGCTTAAATTGGCCAGGATTCTGGCTGCATCCTCATGCTGCGACTCAGGCAGAAATTCGCAGTCGGAACGCGGATAGGTAGTTAGTTTTCTTTCATAGAGCTTCTGCGCCGTATCCAGCACCACCTGCGGATCGTAACTAAACTTTTTGCCGGCCATGACCTGCAGGGTTGAGAGTGCCAGCGGCAATCGCTGCGGCTCTTTTTTTTCACTGGTCTCACATAATATGACGGCGGCCGGCTGGGTGGCAGCCGTCAACATTGCCAGCAAGGCCTGGGCAATAGCCTTATCTGCCAAGCGGCCTTCGGTATCAAGGCC
>JAEZQV010000251.1 GCA_023441125.1 Bacillota bacterium | reverse complement strand
AACAGGCAAAGCTCTGACGCATGGCCACCTCATCCACACCCCAGCCGGGGTCAAAAAGCTCCCGCCATTTGAGCAGCCAGCCAAAAGTCAGATAAAAGGTCCGGGGGTCCAGCCCGCCGCCTGCAAGGCATTCGCCCAGGACCAGCTCCACACAGTTGGCCTGTGCGAACCTGACGACTGGATAAGCCTGCAAAAAAATATCGAATTCAGGATGGCATTTAGCGCCGTACAGCAGGATGATCCGGTCGGCGACGGTTTCGTCCAGGGCCGCTAAAACAGCCATTTTCAGCTTCTTTAAATCAATATGCAGATTAACCGGCAGATAAGTTACGGCCAGTTCACAGGCCAACAGCCCTTCCGCTTTAATCTGCGCCAGTGCCTGTTCCAGTTCCGGCTGGTAAATCCCGCAAGCCAGAAAACATATCTTCATGGCGGTCCTCCCGTCTTATCCGTTATGATAATCCTATCGGGCAGCTCTTGAGGCAATTATAGCACATATACTGATTTCCCAAATGGGCGGACTGCCGCAGCCTGGCATATTGCGCTCCCATAAGCATTTGCTTTTGCGCTGCCGGCGAACTGCCTACCCGCTGCAGTTGAAAAGTAATATCGGCCACCAGGCCATAGGGCTGTGAATGACTCAGGCACTTCATTACATCAGTTTTTCCCGCCTCATCCAGCGCCCGGGCCGGACAGTTTTCCACACACAGATTGCAGTGGGTGCAGCAATCCTCACAGCGGGGTGATGGTTGTAAGGAAAGGTTGGTAATGATGCTGGTGAAGATAACCCGGGTACCGAACCGGGGATGAATGATAAGGTTATGGCGGCCCAAAGCACCCAGGCCGGCGGCTACAGCCGCATGGCGCTGAGAAAAATCAGCAATTGCCTTGCGGTCCTCCTGAATATCAAGCGGATAGGCCACCGGCAGGGTTGCCACTTTGGCATTGTACTTGCGCTCCAGAAAACGGCCAGCCTGGTAGCTGGCCGATCTTGCAAACGAGCCTAAATCCAGATAGCCGTTCTGAGCAGCCGTCATACTGGGGCTTTCACAGCTGGAAAGCGGTTTGTACGCCAGCACGATAATGGATTTGGCATCAGGCAGGAAACGGGTTATTTCGTACGATTTGGGACTGTAATACTCCCTGGCGTCGGCAAAACCAACATCATCCACACCTAAATCCAGGATATAATTCTTAATTTGCTCTTCCATTTCGATCACTCCCTGGTTGTTTTAATGTGTATATGCACTATTTTGGCTATAAAATCACCGCCCCCGTCAACCCGCGCAGCCGTTGCCAGCCGGTGTTGCCGCGAAGCGGCTGCCAGCTTGCTTTCTGAATGCTGTACGCCAAAACTACGGCACCAAAGCTTCCAGTTTGGCAATCAGATGCTTAAACTGTCCAATTTCCGGTTCACCCAGATATTCCTGCAGTAAAGCCTGGGCCTGATCCCAGAGGGTCGTGGCCTGCGTTAAGGCCAACCTGCCGGCCTCGGTAAGAGTAATCTGCCGCGAACGGGGGTCTTGACCTGAGTTAACTTCGATCAGGCCGGCTTCGATCAGCGGTTTCATATTCCGGTTCAGCGTAGTACGGTCAATGCGCATTGCGGCCGCCAGCTTACTGATAGTAACCGGCTCGGTCTCCACAAGGTGCCTGAGCAGTGAATACTGGGTGATTTTAATACCACTTGGTTCCAGAACCTTCTCGTAAAAATCAGTCACCGCCCGGGATGCCCGCCGGATGTTAAGGCAGAAGCAGGGGCTGAGAGGTTTGGGATAATAGCCAGCAACAGATTTCATTGGTTTCTCGCCTTTCCATAAGATTAAACTTTATTGTGCATATACACTAATTCGTTATATCTATACTATATCCTGACATGCTGCCTGTCAATAGCGCGCGCTGCGTTGTCCTGGGTTTCTTTCTGCAAAGCAGCCTCAATCAGTTGTCCGGCAATCGTACTGTTGCCGGGACAAGCCGGCAGATTCTCCCGGTCATACCAGCCGGCAGCATCGATCTCCTCGCCGTCGACAATGATTTCACCACTTTCATATTCGGCCAGGAAGCCCACCATTAACGAGTCGGGAAAAGGCCAGGGCTGACTGCCGAAGTATTTAATATTTTTCACTTTGATACCGACCTCTTCCGCTACCTCTCTGGCCACACAATCCTCAAACGTCTCGCCGGGCTCCACAAACCCGGCAATTACGCTATACCAGCTTGTACGGAAATTTTTGTTATGCGCCAGCAGGATTTTATCCCCCCGCACCACGGCAACAATGACAGCCGGCGAAATCCGCGGATAATATACCGCACCGCAGGCCGGACACTGTTTGGCCAGTTCATTGGATTTCAGTTCAGTCGGCGTGCTGCAGCTGCCACAGAACCTGGTCAGCCGGTTCCAGTTAACAATTTGAAAAGCTCTGCCCGCCAGCAAAAAAATATCTTCATCCAGTTTGCCCAGCAAGGCTCTTAATTCTTTGAACAGCATACCCGCCGGCGGCTGAAACGACTCTCCGGCTGCCATACAATAGCAGGCCGAGCCCGCAAATTCGCCGATATATTGCCTGCTCACAAGTTGGGATTTGAGTGCCGCGAAATCGGCCAGCAAAGGGATCGCGGGCCGGTCGGGCCCAGCCTTAATCAGCAGTTTGCCGGCAGCAAAAACAAACAGCCAGCCTGACTCCTTCTCCTTGCCGGCCGGCGCCAAAGCCGGCGCATATCTTTTATAAATACTTTCCACAGAAAATCCACCTCTTCTATCTGCATAAATTCTTCGTCAGACATGGTTTTCCTCTGCATTCTCACAGGCAAAACGCAACGCCAAAAGATTCTTATGCAGTCCACATGGAGAAATCTCCCTGCCCTGCACAAATGGCGAGTTCATCCCGGCTCGGTAACAATCAACCTTTTTGTAAATCGTTAATAAATGCCGTTACAGCCGCTTCTTCGGTAGCCCAGGAGGTGACAAGCCGAATCGCCGAGTGGCTTTCATCCGTTTTTTCCCAAACATAGAAAGCATATTTTCCCTGTAATTTGGCAATCAGCCTATCCGGTAAAATAGGAAAGATCTGATTGGAAGGCGAGTCGGTCAGGAAACGATAGCCGGCCCTATCGATGGCTTGGCGCAGCCTGCCGGCCATCGTATTGGCATGTTGGGCCAGTTCAAAATACAGGTTATCGCAAAACAGTTCCCGGAACTGAATGCCAAGCAGCCGGCCCTTGGCCAGCAGCGCCCCCTTTTGCTTCATATGGAAGCGAAATTCGCTTTTAAGCAGATTGTTACTGATTACCAGCGCTTCCCCCAGCAAGGCTCCCCCCTTGGTACCGCCAATATAAAAAGCATCGGTCAGCACAGGCAAATCAGCTAACGTAAGGTCATTTTCCCCGGCGCACAGTGCCGAGCCCAGCCGGGCGCCGTCAACATATAAAATAAGCTGATGGCCTTTACAAAATTCACTGAGGGCTTGCAATTCACTTTTGTTGTAAATAGAGCCGATTTCGGTCGGATTGGAGATATAGACCATTCTGGGTTTCACCATATGCTCATCGGTATGGCCGGCAACAACCGCCCGGATATGCTCTACCGTAAGCTTTCCATCCTTTACTGCCACCGCAATCACTTTATGGCCGGTGGCCTCAATCGCACCGGTTTCATGCACCAGGATATGGCCGGTATGGGCGGCAATTACCGCCTCGTGGGGCCGTAAAAAAGCGGAAATAACGGTAAGGTTGGTTTGTGTGCCGCCTGACAGCAGGTGAACAGCAACATCGTCCTGCTTGAGCTTTTGTTTGATATATTCGACTGCCTGCAAACTGTAGTCATCCTCACCATACCCTTCCGCCTGCTGCAGGTTGGTCTCCAGTAAAGCCTGCAGTATTCTGGGATGAGCGCCTTCGCTGTAATCGTTTTTAAAACTGTACATATTGAATGCTCCTTTTATTTGGATTTATTATGCTTATCATTCCGACGCAAGTTTGATCGTCGCCGTCATATTCCAGCGCAACCCGGCGTCTTGCCGGTCCAGTTCAATAATCGCCCGGTAGATCATAGCTTCCGCCTTTTTTTCCCCGTAAGCGCTGACACTTATCACCCTGCCGGGAATTTCAAGACCCGGCAGCGCCGTAAAAGTTACCAGTACGGCTGCGCCTTGCCTGATGCGGCCAACCTTGCTCTCGGTCACATCCTCCGTATAAATCTGCCAGGCCGAACAATCCCCCAGATACACCACCGGCGCTGCCGCTGCCGCATATTCGCCAACCCGGGCATTAAGCAACGCAACTGTCCCGTCGAAGGGAGCGTATAATTCATTTTGTCTGGCCAGTGACTGCATTTGTTCAACATAGGCGCGGGCACTTTCGACCTCGGCCTGGCGGGCGGTCAGAATGGTATCGATACTATTGCTGATCGGGGCGGTAACTACCAGTGACTGGGCCGACTGGGCATCCGCTTTTCTTTGTAAATAAACAGTATGGGCTTGGTCCAGCTGTTGCTGGGATACAGCGCCGGCATCATACAGCTGCTGGCTCCTTTGCCAGTCGGCCTGAGCGCGGCTCACTTCCGCCTGGGCGGCCGCCAGGTAGGTTTGCTTGCTGACGATCTCTTCTACCCGGTTTTGCCTGACCCACTCTAAAATCGCCTCGGCCCGGGCCTGGTCAGCCTGCGCCTGCTGCAGTCTCTTGCCGCTATCATGACTTTCCAGCCGCAAGAGCAGCTGCCCGGCGGTAACCTGTTCACCAGTCCGTACCGGTGCTTCCGCAATAACGCCACCTGCCGGCAGCGTTAGTACAGCATACCGTACCGGCACCACCATGCCCTTCACAATCAGGCTCTTGTCCGTATTCTCCTGCCGGTTGGCAGGAGCCTGCAGCGCAAGCGGCGGGGAATGGTGCACGTATAAATACACCCCGGCCGCAATCATGCTGATTATCCCAATTACTAATGCTATGTAAAATCTTTGCATACGCACTCTCCTTGTGCTAAGAGGAACCCTGCCGCTTATGTCACCGCAAAACAGCCAAAGCAGTCCTTTTATTCGCGACAGCCGCCGCTAGTTATATTCTAGTGAATATAGCGCGAAAAATAAACAGTTTTAACACATTATGTACTTTTTTTCTGTCATGATAATACAAAGCTACTCCCGCCAGGTACTGAAACTGGCGGGAGTAGTCTCCGGCTAACTCATATATGGACCGGCAGGCTGAAACTGCAGGGTAAAAACCTATTCGACAAACTAAGCCTTCGGACTAAAAGAGCCTGACGGCACTGTCCCTGCGGTCAATCCGCCCGGCAGTTTTCCCTGGTCTTTCTTTACCCAGTACGCAGCCAGGGCACTGCCGCTCAAATTGTGCCAAACGCTGAAAATAGCTCCCGGAATGGCGGCAACAGGATCTAAGTGCGCCAATGCCAGCGCCGCAGCCAAACCGGAGTTTTCTATCCCGATCTCAAAGGCAATGGCGCGGGCTTTGGGTTCACTCAGCCCCAGGCTGCGGGATGCGCCGTAGCCCAGCCCTAAGCCAATGAGATTATGCAGCAGAACGGCCAGCAGGGCAATAACGGCCACCGTGCTTATTTTTGCCGCATTTAAGGCAACGACCACCCCGATGGTGATCACAATCAATATCACCGATACAGCGGGAATAACCGGCTGAATATGTGTTACATACCGGCCGGCAACCAGCCGGAGGGTTACGCCCAGCAGAATGGGGATAACAATAATTTTAAAAATGTCAATAAACAGCGCCGTACTGTCGACCGGAATAATCATGCCGCCCAGGATAAGAAAAATAGCCGGCGTCAGAATGGGGGCCAATAACGTATTCAGACTGGATACCGAAACGGAAAGGGCCGTATCGCCCCTGGCAATGAAAGTCATGACATTGGAAGCCGTCCCGCTGGGACAACAGCCCACCAGAATTAAGCCGGCGGCCAGTTCCGGCGGCAAAGCCAACAGCTTAGCCACCCCCCAGGCAACCACCGGCATAATGAGATACCGCAGCGCTACGCCGTAAAAAATGTCTTTCGGACGTTTCATGACCAGTGTAAATTCGGCCGGGGTCATCGTCAGCCCCATTCCCAGCATAATCATAGCTAACAGGTAGGGAATATCCTGCGCCAGCGGTTTAAACGCCGCCGGCTGGGCAATTGCGGCCAGTGCTCCCGCGAGGACCCAAAGCGACACATATTTGGTGATATATTGCGTACTGCTAGCTAACTTGCCCATGCAGTTCACAACCCTTACATTCCGTTATGCGGTTATGGGAATCAACCATCACGACAACAGGCTGAAGCTGTCCGGCTTCCTGGGCATTAACCAGAGCATAGGTAATAATGATCACGGTATCGCCGGGCTGAACCAGTCTGGCAGCAGCGCCGTTCAGACATATAATGCCCGAGTTCTCCTCACCGGCAATGGTGTAGGTTTCCAGTCTGGCGCCGTTATTGTTATTAACAATCTGTACTTTTTCTCCCGGCAGGATATTGGCCGCCCGCAGCAAAGCCGCATCGATGGTAATACTGCCCACATAATTTAAATTAGCCTCGGTAACGGTAGCCCGGTGAATCTTGGACTTCATCATAGTAATAAACATCAGTTGCCTCCTAAGTATGGCTGGGATTCAAAATAATATTATCAATCAGCCTGGTAGTGCCGAACCTGACGGCCACTGCCAGCAATGCAGCCTGATCCAGACTGTCGATTTCCGCCAAGGCGGGGAAGGAATATAGCTCGACATAGTCAATCTTGGCCAGCGGCTCAGCCTGTATCTGATTCAGAACAGCCGTCCGCACAGCCTTACCGCTGCGCTCGCCGGCAGCAACCATCGCCTGGGCCTGCTGCAGGCTCTGATTCAGTATTAATGCCGCCTGCCGCTCTGCCGGCTGCAAGTACACATTCCGGGAACTTTTCGCCAACCCGTCCGCTTCCCGGACAATGGGCACCATAACGATTTCACTGCACATATTAAGATCACGCACCATCTTTTTAAGGACAAGCACCTGCTGGGCATCCTTCTGGCCGAAGAAGGCTTTATCCGGCTGGACAATGTTCAACAACTTTGTCACCACGGTCGCAACCCCGCGAAAATGACCAGGCCGGGATTGGCCGCACAGTTTATCTGTTAACCCCGTTACTTCCACCCAGGTCCCCCAGCCCTCCGGATACATTTCCTGGACCGGCGGATGAAACACGGCGTCCACACCGACCGAACCGCAGGCTTTAAGGTCCTCATGCCAGGTGCGCGGATAAGCGTCATAATCTTCATTCGGTCCGAACTGGGTCGGATTGACAAAGATACTGACCACCACCAGATCGCATAATTTTTTGGCTGCCTGCATGAGCGTAAGATGCCCGCTGTGCAGAGCCCCCATGGTAGGCACAAAACCGATTACTTGTCCCGACTTCCTGGCCGCGGCGATCAAGTCCCGCATTTGGCCGACACTTTCTACAACTCTTGTCATATTCATCCTCCCACCCTAATGAGGTAAACAAAAAAACCTTCCTGTCCGCATACAGACAAGAAGGCATACTACACCTGCTGAAGTATTCCCCGTCTAAGTCCTTACAGGATCCAAGCGGCATGGTCAGAACATAATTCAGTTACGGGTATAACAGCCGCGTGACAGTATGACCTCGTCGAGTATCATCTTTGCAGGCTTTACAATACCATCATATTACTACAAAAACCAGGTTACGGCAATAAAAATTTTCGCTATGCCGGCCAACAAAAAAAATTACCCGCTGTCCGCCCTGATCACCCTTGTCCGGCCTTTCGCCGGCCGCTAAAAACGGGAGCCAAAATAAATGCAGCCGCGCCGGAACAGGGCAATAAACGTCCGGGAGAGCAGAAAGGTAATATTCAATGTATAAAAAGTAGTAAACCAGCTCCACTTCATATAGTGGATTAAATCAGTATACCGTTCGAGCGGATATTCTATGACCGTAATCCCGGCACTAAATACAAGGGCATAAAAAATAATGGGGCCAAGCCCCCGGTCCTTGGTTACCTGGTTATACCAAATGCAGAGGATGGGAAACACCCATAACTCAAACAGTATGCTTGTCTCATAATATCTTGGCAGCAAACGGTCTGGATACTCTATCAATTTCAAACTTACTACCGGGCTTCCCCAAATAAAATCCAGGTTGCATTTGAACAGATACACGACCACCCAGTCGCGGAAATAGCGCCAGTCCACCACTAAGATCAGGACCAGCAGGGCGGTGAGAAAGGCAATTATACTGATGACAGATTCGGTGAGTGACATTCATTATCTTCCTTTGCACATGAAAAGTAGGCTTTTAATTTAGTATTGACAAAAAGCCGCTTGTAATATGTCCGCCGGTTTAATCATGTTGCAGCAATAACCGCCGCGCTTGCCGGGGCGTAATGACCTTCCCGGCCAACAGCCGCAGCAGCTTTGCAGCTACTGCGGCCGCCGTAGATTTCACAGCCAAGAGTGATGTAAATCACAGTCAATCACGCTGCTTTTCTTTATACTGGAGCTATCAATAAACTGCTAGGAGGCATAACAAGATGAGTATGTTCTGTCATCAGTGCGAGCAAACGGCCAATGGCGCCGGCTGCACCAAAATTGGCGTATGCGGTAAAAATGAGGATCTGCAAAGTTTGCAGGATATTCTGACCTTTGGCCTCAAAGGCGTTGCCGCCTATGCCCATCACGCGCGGGAACTTGGCGCCCGTGATGAAGAGGTGGATGCCTTTGTCCATGATGCCATGTTTTTTACCCTGACCAATGTTGATTTTAATTTGGAACGTCATATCGACATGGTAATGAAATGCGGCCAAATGAATTACCGGGTCATGGAACTTTTGGATAAAGCGCACACCGATCGGTTTGGCAAACCGGTGCCGACCCAGGTATCCACGGGCACTAAGGCCGGTCCCGGCATTTTAATTACCGGCCACGATCTGCTGGACCTCTATGAATTGCTAAAACAAACCGAAGGCACCGGTATCAATATTTATACCCACAGTGAAATGCTGCCGGCGCATGCTTATCCTGAATTGCATAAGTTCTCGCATCTGGTAGCCAATTACGGCACCGCCTGGCAAAACCAGCAAACGGAATTTGCCGCCTTTCCCGGCGCTATTTTGGTTACTACCAACTGCATTATGCCGGCCAAGGACGCCTACCGGGACCGTCTGTTTACCAGCGGCGTAGTTGGCATGGAGGGCTGCATCCATATCACCGGGCGGGATTTCTCCGCCCTGATTGCCAAAGCCCAAGCGTTGCCGGCCTTGCCGGAAAAAGCCGGCGGCACTCTCACCACCGGCTTCCACCATACCGCCGTGCTGGGCCTGGCCGATAAAATCGTGGCAGCTGTAAAAAGCGGCAAAATCAGGCGTTTCTTCCTGGTTGGCGGGTGCGACGGGGCCAAAGCCGGCCGCAATTACTACACCGAGCTTGTGGAACAAATCCCCCAAGACTGTGTGGTATTGACGGTAGCCTGTGGCAAATACCGCTTCAATCACCTGGAACTGGGCGATATTGACGGTATCCCCCGCTTACTCGACCTCGGCCAGTGCAATAACTCCTACTCCGGCATTCAGATTGCGTTAGCCCTGGCCAAAGCCTTCAATTGCGGCGTAAACGACCTGCCGCTGACGCTTATCCTGTCCTGGTATGAACAGAAGGCAGTCGCTATTTTACTCACCCTCCTCAGCCTGGGCGTTAAAAATATCCGTATCGGTCCCACACCGCCCGCGTTTATGTCGCCAAACGTGCTGAAGGTACTGCAGGATAATTTCAATCTCCAGCTTATTACCACCCCCGATCAGGACCTCGCCGCCATCTTGGGCTCCGCCCCGGCTGCTCTGCCGGTACCGGCAGATTCCCCTTCCTTATTGGCCCGTATCGCTTCCTGGCTGGGACTAAAATAACGTCAAAGGCGCCGGAGTCTGCTTGTCGCAGCCGCCGGCGCCTTTTTTGGTTGTAAAACTTGCCGTTACGCCTCGCAGGCGAAAGGAACGATAGTAACCGGGCACAGCGCCGCATTGACAACACCATAGCTGACACTGCCCAATACGCCGCCCATTACCGGATTCATACCGCGTGATCCCATAACAATCAGCCGGATACCCGTTGTGGCGCAGCCAGCCGCTTTATCGGCGATACCGGCCGCCGCCTCCTGGCAAATCTGTTCTTTAGCGTCACCGGTGCGCAGTTTCATTTCATACTCCAGCCCGGATTCATCGAGAATTTTTTTTGCGGGAACGATGGTTTCCTGAAAAAGCTGCTCCTGATAGTCGCGAATCGTGCTTTCCTTGAAGAACATTTTGGTATGGGCGGTATGAAAGCTCGGCTGCACGTTTAAAACAATAACTTTTTCCTGCAGCAGTTTTGCCAGGGTAACCGCCAGCTGCAATGCTTCGATCGCATTCTTTGATCCGTCAAAGGGAACCAGGATATTTTTCTTCATGGTAGACCTCCCGCATGTGTATTTTCCCTAAAAACCATTCGCCGGAAAATGCTGATTTCCCTGCTAACTTATCAAAAACATAGATTATACCCCGCCTCGGGTGAAAGCGACGGCCGCTGCCGTTCTTTTTCTGTCCTGTTTATGCCGGTATAAAAATACGGGGTATCTGCGCCACGCCAGATACCCCGTATCGATAGCAATATTGCAAGCTGCCCTGTCCGGCTGCGCGGACTCAAGCCAACGCTAACTTCGCGCCCAGTTCCCGGCAAAACTTAATCCCGTCTTCCTGCGGCGCCTCCTGCACAATCAGGCCATCGGCAACCAGCCGGGCGCCCAAACCTTTCATCCGCTCTTCCCAATCCCGCATCCACTGGCCTTCGCCCCAGCCGTAAGACCCGAATAAGGCCAGCGGTTTGTCTGACAGTTCCGCCGCAGTCAGCGATTTTACAAAGGGTTCCATCAGACTCTCTTCCAGAACCTCATCACCCATCGACGGGCAACCTAAAGCAATGGCATCCGCCCCGGCAATCTGGTCTTTGCTGGCATTGTCGACAGCAATCAGTTCCGCAGTAACTCCATCCTGATCTTTAATTCCCTGGACGACAGCTTCTGCCATTTGTTCGGTATTGCCTGTGCCACTCCAATAAACTACCACGATCTTTTTCATAACAATCACCCCTGTAATTAATTTTGACGCTCTTTGGGAAAAGCCATGATATTGATTATCATTATCACCAACTCTTTTAATATTACTCCATGGTTTTATTTTTGTCAATATATACCACACATTCTTTTGCTTACGGAGAGACGCCAGGACGGCGCTACTGTCTTCCTGTAAATGTTTCATTAAAATAAAGTCGCGGAATTTACCCTGTGCTCTTTTCACTACTAGAATAAATATACGACACTATCTATACTATAATCCTGGTCCGGTCCTCTCCAATAGTCGCTGATTTATCGGCGCCGCAATAAGGAAGCTTTTTTTAGTATGACGGTTCTGCTGCTCGGAATCATACCTAGTGCATTGACACCTCTCGCAGACACGTCGTCAAAAAATCACCCCTATAACTCTTCGATGCCAACCAGGCTATCTCGAAAAACCGATGCGCTCAAGCAAGTTGATATGTACCGGCAACAGCTTGTGTAAGGCATACCGTTCCAAGATGGTTTGCCTGGCTTTTAAGCGAAACTCTCTATATTCTTCTTGCTTTACCAGCACATCCACTACCTTTTCGGCAATCTTAGGAGGCGAAAAGAAATCCACCAATATCCCGTTCGTTCCATTGATTATCGCTTCCGTTACCGGTGCGGTGTCAGAAGCCACCACCAGGCAACCGGCGGCCATGGCCTCCAGCATCGACCAGGACAGCACGAAGGGGCGGGTAAGATAGACGTGAACCGAAGATGCCTGGAGCACTTTCAAATAATCGACTTTGCGCAAAAGTCCGGTAAAATGCACCCGCGACATATCCAGTGGCACTTTTTCCAACATGGCTTCCTTGTACGTTTTGCCATCCGGCAGAGTTTTCCCGTAGGCCGCCCGGTCATCCCCCACGATAACCACATGACAATCTGGCCTTTCCTCGGTAATCAGGCGGACCGCTTCGATGAACTGGGGAAAACCGCGGTAAGGCTCCATACCTCGGGCCACATAGGTCACGATCTCCTTGGCCTCTGAAAGATCAAGCCCGATTTGCGGCAGCACCAGCTTCGCTGCCGGGTCCGGTTTAATAAACTCAGTGTCGATACCGTCGTGGATAATGCTGATTTTCGGCTGGTATTCCACCGGGAACTGGCGGTGCTGCCAATACGTCGGGCTGACGCCCTGGTCGCAGCTGTCCAGATCGAGAAGAATCGGCGCATTCTTCACCCTTATCTTGAGTTCCTCGTCAACCGTGAGAGGGCTGGAAGGGTCAAAGTCCGCATCGCTCCCATGAGCATGGTAATACCACTCGAATAGACATACCAGCTTGCTCGTGGGAAAAACGTCCTTGACAAACGTGGGCATCCCCCAGCCGGAATGGCCATACACCACATCAGGCACAAACCCCTGGGCCTTTAGCTTGGCAAGTTCGCGGCATACCGCCTGTCCCTGGAGAACAGCGTTCTCGAAGCTCTGAAGATAATGGTGGGTCTCCCGCCGCACCTCACGATGCCTTTCAATCACGATCTTATGTACGCCGGGTATATTACCCTCTTTGCGCATCGTAATGAAAACAACCTGGTTGCCTGGATTCCGGGTCAGTTGCGTCGCAAGGTAAACGAATTGTGCTGGGAAATTGGAATGCAGAAAAACAATTTTCAAAAGGATGCCTCCTTGTTTTGCCTCCCCGGCAACCGGGATAGAATTCCCGGTATTCTCCGCTCCAAAGCCTCATTTAATTCCGGCAACCGGGCGTACATTTGCCGATACCAGTCGTACCGCTCCCGGTAGTGGCGGCATAGCAGCCGGTGCTCTCCGCCCCACTGATAGGTGTGTTGGCCTAGTCTCCGCCGAAACTCACCGTCTTCGATCAGCGTTGACAGCTTTTCCACGAAATCCTGCGGGTCCCGGTAGGTCAGCCCGTTTTTGCCATCTTCGATGGTCTGTTCATATACCGTCGGACTGGCCAGTGCCGCCACGCCGTGGGCGGCGCACTCCAGGAACTTTAGGTCGGACTTCATGAAAGCGCTTCTGCATCACTCAAGCGCCATTCTTAAAGCATCCTGCCAGCTCGGCAGCATAATGCCGAAAGTAGCGGCTAGTTTATCATTGGCCAAAACGCTGTTGCGGGGACGACGCGCCGCCGTCTTGTACTCGTCCGAAGTCACCGGATGCATCCCCCAGCTCCTGCCCCCTGCAGGCAATCACCTTAGCAGTGGCTTCGGCAACGACCCGGCTCCATGGCGGAGCACCTAGCTGGTCATTGACAACCGTAAGCTGTTGCTGTTCTGCGGCAAGCCGGAGAACGGTGCACATAAAATTGTTGCCGCGCTGGCCGTAGACCCAGCTTGTCCGGAAAATAAGAAAAACGGAGCGCCGGAGTCCTGCAGCGCCTGTTCCCCGGCCAGTTTCGACGCCCCGTAGACATTGATGGGATTGGTACGGTCGTCCTCCCGGTACGGCGCCGTTTTTATCCCGTCAAACACATAGTCAGTGGAGTAGTGGATTACCACGGCGCCGACCTTTTTGGCCGCCTGGGCGATGCCCCCCGGCGCCACCCCGTTGATGGCCATAGCCGTTTTCGGCTCGGCTTCCGCCTTGTCCACCATGGTATAAGCGGCAGCGTTGACAATGATCTCGGGAGCCACGTCCGTGATCCACCCGCGGATATCTGCCGGCCGCCGCAGATCAAGTCGGGGGCTATCCGGCGCAATAACCTGACCCAACGGGGCCACGGCCCGTTCCAACTCCCAGCCGATCTGCCCGGTATGACCCAGCAGCAAAATCTTCAAATCTGTAATCACATTCATCCTGCTTTCTCCGCCGGAATGCCGAGAAGGCGGGCGGCGGTGACGAGGCACATCAGGCCGCTGTCGGGAGCTTGGCCAGAAGAGTTGCCGGTTGTTTCTTGTTTAGCCTGAGGAGTTTTTTCCATACTGAACCTCCAGCCTAAACGCAAAAATGACAACGAAGTGTCTATACCGGCAGACTTGCTGCCGGTATAGACGGGCCGAGATGATGAACTTGAATGTAATTTGATTACGCGATCCGCTGATTGACCTGGGCGGCAGTTAAAGAGCCGTCGGTAAATTGGAACTTGCTGACCTGATAATCAGCACCCAGGCACCAGTTGGCGACAGTCACTGCATATCTTCCCGGGCCGGTACAAACAAGATCGTTGCCGCTCTTGGAGAAGCTAATGCTGGCTATTGCAAGGTTCTGGAACTGAACGACATCTGCACCTGGACCACTCGGCCCTTCGTAATTATCAACAATGTAGAATTCACCAAGGCTGCCAAAATAATATGTGTCGTCGCCTAAACCACCCCTTAGGGTATCTTCGCCGATTCCACCGTTTAAAGTATCATTCCCCGCGCCTCCATACAAATAGTTAGAGCCGCAGTTGCCGACAATCAGGTTACCGAGGCTATTGCCAGTGCCGTTGATATCGCTTGTTCCAGTTAGGGTCAGGTTCTCAAGATTGGCTCCTAAGGTGTAGGTAATGCTCGATTGCACCCAGTCAGTGCCTTCGCCGGAGTTCTCGGTCACCACGTCACCTACGTTGTCGACACCATAAGTGTCGTTACCAGCGCCACCGATTAGCGTATCGGGCCCGACGCCGCCACCTAGATAGTCATTGCCACCGAGACCATATAAGATGTCATTCCCGCTCAGACCGGATATCACTTCGTCACCAGAACCACCGGTCAGAGTATCATTCCCAGAAGTTCCTGTTATGGCGTTCATCCCGCCAGGCCACCCTATCATTTGGTTGACTTAAGCGGCGGTCACTGTGCGATCAAAAAATAGTTGGTCGTTTTGTGAGCAACTACGCGATCTTTTGATTGACCTGGGCGGCAGTCAAAGTGCCGTCGGTGAACTGGAACTGTTCTACCTGATAACTCGCGCCTAACGCCCAATTCAAAACTGTCGTCTTCTCCCCGGTCTGGGAATTGGTGCATATTAGATTGTTGTTGTTGCGTGTAAAATGAATACTCGCGATAACAAGATCTTGGAACCGCAAGGTATCAACTCCACCGCTGGTATCATTGTCATTAATCATGTCATAGCCGACACTGGAGCCCCCCACCACATAAGTGTCGCTACCAGCTCCACCATACAATACATCGTTGCCTGCTCCACCAGTCAGGACATTGTTGCCACTGTTGCCGCTCAGTGTGTTATTGAGTTCGTTGCCTGTACCGTTAATTGCTGTTGTGCCAGTCAGTGTCAGGCTCTCGACATTGGTGCCGAGGGTGTAGGTAATGTTCGACTGCACCAGATCCGTGCCTTCCCCGGAATTTTCGGTTATGATATCGCCGCTGTTGTCAATGATGTACGTGTCGTTACCGGCTCCGCCAATCAAGGTATCGGCTCCGGCTCCGCCGTTAAGCGTGTCATTGCCGTCCAGGCCATAAATAAGATCGGCGTTAGCGCCACCTGTCAGCGTGTCGTTGCCGGTTGTTCCCGTTATTGTGTTTGTTCCACCGCCTGTTGCCATACTGGTTACTTGGGTTGCTGTCAGTGTACTGTTGTCAGCGAAGAGGAATCTATCCACCTGGTAGTTAGCACCATTAAACCAGTTGGTGAAGGTCAGTGTTTCTCCGCTAGCCTGAATCTGTACGATAAGATTCTGGCCACTCTGCTGGAACTTCAGAGAACTGCTAGTTAAGCCTGCCCCAACCTGAACGGTGTCGTTGCCATTTCCGCCTGTGCCTTCATAGCTTACAATAGTATCGTTGCCTGATCCGCTGCCATAAAGGTAAGTATCGTCGCCGAGACCTCCTTCCATGGTATCGTTGCCCGCTCTGCCGTCTAACATATTGTTACCACTGTTGCCGATGATGACATTGTTGAGACTATTACCTGTGCCGTTAATATTGCTTGAACCCGTCAAGATCAGGTTTTCGACGTTGGCTCCTAACGTATAGGTGACTGAGGCCTGCACGATGTCGGTTCCTTCACCAGAGTTCTCGGTCACCACATCGCCGGCATTATCGACAACATAGGTATCGTTGCCGCTTCCGCCGATCAGGGCATCGGCTCCGGCTCCGCCATCAAGAACGTTGTTGCCACTATTGCCGGTGATGACATTGTTGAGACTATTACCTGTGCCGTTAATATTGCTTGAACCCGTCAAGATCAGGTTTTCGACATTGGCTCCTAACATATAGGTGACTGAGGCCTGAACAAGGTCAGTGCCTTCTCCAGCGTTCTCGGTAACCACATCGCTAATGTTATCAACCACGTAGATATCATTGCCAGTGCCACCGATCAGGGTGTCGGCCCCAACTCCGCCGTTGAGGGTATCGTTACCCCCGTTGCCACACAGGACGTCGTTGCCGCCCAACCCCGAAATCCTATCATCGCCGGAACCGCCATTCAGCGTATCATCGCCTTCTGTTCCCGTTGTGCCTCCACCGGCAGTTGCCAGGCTGGTGACCTGTGATGCGGTAAGCGCGCTGTTGTCAGCAAAGTGGAAGGTATCCACCTGGTAATCCGCTCCGCCAAACCAGTTGGTAAACGTCAACGTCTCCCCGCTCGCCTGAATCTGTACGACAAGATCTTGTCCGCTTTGCTGGTAGCTGAGGGAACTGCTCGTAATCCCCGCACCAAACTGGACGGTGTCGTTACCGTTCCCGCCTACCCCTTCGTAGCTGTCAATCGTGTCATTGCCAGCGCCGGTGCCATAAAGATAGATGTCGTCCCCCAATCCGCCTTTAAGGTAGTCGTTGCCGGCCCCTCCGTCGAGGATATTATTCCCCCCATTGCCGATAACCGAATTGTTGAGCGCATTACCTGTGCCGTTGATGCTGGTGCTGCCGGTCAGGGTGAGATTTTCAATTGTTGCCCCTAGGGTGTAGCTGATGCCGGCATAAACCGTGTCGGTGCCTTCATTCGCATTCTCGGTTACCACATCGTTGGCGTTATCGACAAAGTAGCCATCATTCCCTACGCCGCCGGTCATGGTGTCGTTGCCCGTTCCGCCATCAAGAATATCATTGCCCGCACCGCCGGTCAGGACATTGTTGCCGCTGTTGCCAATGAGAATATTGTCCAGTGCGTTACCCGTCCCGTTGATATTGGTCGTACCGGTCAATGCCAGATTCTCGACGTTGGCTCCCAGGGTATAGGTGATCGAAGATAATACCGTGTCGTTGCCTCCATCGGCATTCTCCGCTACCACGTCGCCGGTGCTTTCCACCACGAAGGTGTCTTCCCCGGTTCCGCCATACATCGTATCCGCACCCGCGCCGCCGTCCAGCCAGTCGCTGCCCGCGCCGCCGGAAAGCACGTTATTCGCCGCATTGCCGGTGATTTCGTTGCTCAGTTCGTTGCCGGTTCCATTCATTGCCGCACCGGCGAGGATGAGGCTTTCCACGTTCGCGCCAAGGGTGTAGTTAACTGTGGAATATACCGTATCGATTCCCTCGTTCGCATTCTCTACCACGACATCCCCGGCGTTGTCCACCAGATACACGTCGTCACCAGCGCCGCCGGCCATGGTGTCCGCGCCCTGGGCCCCGTCCAGCTTGTTGTCGGCTGCGTTGCCCGTAATGACGTTGTTCAGCGCGTTGCCTGTCCCGTTGGTCGCCCCTGTCCCGGTAAGGGTAAGGTTTTCCAGGTTGTCGGCAAGGGTGAAGGACACCGACGCCTGCACCGTGTCCGTGCCTTCGCCGGCATTTTCCTTGACCTGGTCGGCGCCGTCGTCGACGATGTAGGTGTCGTTCCCCGCGCCGCCGAGCATCACGTCGCTGCCGCCGCCGCCGTCGAGGACGTTGTTGCCGCTGTTGCCGTACATCCGGTTGGCCTGGGCGTTGCCCGTGCCGCTAATGTTCGCCGTGCCGGTGAGCTCCAGGTCCTCCACTTCGTCCGGCAGGACGTAGGTCACGCTCGACTTCACCGTGTCGTGCCCGCCGCCGGCCACCTCGACCACTAGGTCGCCCGCATTGTCCACAATATACGTATCGTCACCGGTGCGCCCTTCCAGGGTATCGGCTCCCAGGTCGCCGTCCAGTGTCTGCCCGCCGGCGTCGCCGACGAGATTATCGTTCCCGCCGGTCCCCTGCAGCAACGGATGGGAAACCGACGGATAAGCGTCGGCGTCGGCGAAAATAAAGTTGGCCGCCGAAAGCTGGGACTGGGTGATGTTGTAAAGGGAAACATACTGCGTGCCGGCGGCCATCGGGCCCAGCCAGACGCGGAGGATCTGATCGCCGTTAACGTTGAAATTGCTGAAATTGAGGTCGGCGAACGATTTGACCGCCCGGATCTGGGACAGGTCGATTTTTTCGTTGGGGTTGATCGCCTCGAAGTCATAGATCAGGTTCTTCATGACGCCTTGCGAAGCCGCAGCTGAGGTGTCCCCCACCACCACGAACCGGTCGTTGCCGCTGCCGCCGACCACTTCTGCCGGCGAATCGCTCGCCAGATTGTAAGGTACACCGTAGAAAGAAGCGCTGGTGTTGATAAAGTTCGTGGTGCTATAGCTGGCTACCGCCTGGTCGCCCTCAAGGTAAATGATGTCGTCTCCCGCGTTGCCGTTAACATAGTCAAAGCCGGCGCCGCCATATAAGGTGTCATTGGCTGCGCTGCCGTAGATACCGTCGTCGCCATTCTCGCCGTAAATGATGTCATTACCACCGGTGGTGCTTGCGCTCGAATTTTCTCCGTACAATGTGTCATTACCGGCACCGCCATGGATCACGTCGCTTCCGGTCCCGCCGAACACCCGCTCACCGCCGTCACCGGCCCAGTAAATCATGTTCACGTCGGGCAGATCCATTTCGCCATCGGCACTGTCGCTGCCAAACCCCCAGGCCCGGAAGCTCAGCACATCGCGCGGCGTGACGCCGTCGGCCACGCTGACGAAGCGGCTTGTCGTCAGGAGGGTGCTGACCGCTACATTCTTCACCAGTAGCGTCTGTCCGTCGCCCAGATTTATTTTGGTATCGGCTCCCACCTGAGTGAAAGCTAGCGAAGGATAGGCGCTGGCGCCGAAGCCCGACAAGACGATCCGGTCCATGTCGGCGGTGAAATCGGTGATAACATCAGCAGCGCCGGCTTCCCGCTCGATAACGAACGCGTCACTGTTCGCGCCGCCATTCAGGGTGTCGCTACCCTGGTCGCCAAACAGAACGTCCGTGCCGGCCCCGCCTGAGAGCATATCATTCCCACGGCCACCGACGAGTATATTGGTGCCGGCGTTTCCAGTCAAAGTATCGTTATATTCCCCGCCGATAATGTTCTCGATATTCCCCGGGTTCTGGACGGTAAGCGCCGCCCCAGCCAAGGTGGCTGCGCCAGTCGTCAGGTTGACTGTGCTGCCGCTTGCGATGGCGGCGACGTTGATGGTGTCCGAGCCGCCGTCGGTGTCGTTTAAAATGTTGCGCCCACCGCTCCCGGCCAATGCCGCGTATTCGTTGGTGTAGACATATTGGTCGTCCACCGTGTCGCCGTTACCATAGAAGTTGATGCTCCAGCTACTCAGCGCACCTGTGAGGTTGTTGCCGTTCGCGTCAATGACCTGCAGCTTCCAGATGCCTGCCGTGGTTTCGCCCCAGTCTTCCGTGGAGGTAAACACGTAGTCGAGGGTGTTCGAGCCGGCGAAGGTGGCGTCGCCGCCAGGGTTGTCCTGCGAAACGCCGGGCCGGTTCATCAGCACCGACGTCGTTCCGTTCGGCCCGATCAGCTTGACGATCAGGTCGCCTGGATTGACGTGGGTCAGGCTGACCCGCACCTCGACGTGTTCGATCTGGATACCGTTGTCCGTTACAGTCAGCGAGCTCGTCACCCCGTTCGCGTTGCCGTCGGCGATGGCCCGGTTGATGTTGCCGGAGGACGGCGGCGCGGCCAGGTAGTATTCGTTATCGAAGATTTGCTGGGTGATCCAGTTCTCGGCAAGGTTCACCGCCGCCCGGGCGTCGACTTCACCGAAGCCGTAGTCACTGGAAAAATGCATGCCGCCGCCATTCCAGTTGGTGGCCCCATTAGTAAGCCAGGTAGTATTCGGATCAGTGATCTTTTTGGCTGAAAGCGCCAGGATCTCCTGTACGTCGCGGTAACCGAGGTTTGGATTGGCCTCCAGCATCAGCGCCACGATGCCCGAGACGATGGGCGCGGCGAAGCTTGTCCCCTGCACCGTCGAGGTATCTGCCCCGAAGATGCTGCCGTTGTCGGCCTGGATCATCTGCGAAGTGGCTTCGATATTCGCCCCCGGCGCGGATACCAGGATGTTGGCCCCCGGACTGGAGAACGGCGCCTGGCCGACTTGCAGCAGTCCCAGGTCGGTGTCGGCGTTGATGGCACCTACCGTAATTTCCAGCCGGTTGTTGCTGTTGTAGTTGTAGTTGGTGTTGCCGCCTTTTAGCCGGTCGTTGCCCGCCGCCGATACGATGACTGTGCCGAGGCCATTTCGGCCTTCTGTCACCGCATCCAGATATTCTACAACCGGGGTGCCCACTGGCTGTGTCGAAAGAGCAAAGTTCGAGTCGGCGTTCCAGCTGTTGTTGACGACATCGTACCATTTCATTTTCTCCAACTGGGAGTCTAACCCCGGTATATCGTCCTTGGGGAGCCAGTAGCCGGCGACTGTCGCGTCATAGGCCACGCCGACTGTTCCTTCACCGTTTTTCGCCGCCGCCATCACTCCCGCCACCATGGTGGCGTGGTCGCTGTAGCGGCCCTCCGCGCCTTCGCCGGCCTGCGCTCCTTGAGTGGCAACGGCCAGCCAATCAGGGTCGATGTTGTCTTTCAGGTCGTAGTGGCTGTAGTCGAGCACTTCCTGGGTGGTGGAGAAATCTCCGCCCGGTTCAAACTGGCCGATCTTTACCCCTTTGCCGGTGTAGTTCTTCCACACCGGCAGGATGTTGGTTTCCGAGAGATACCACTGGTCCACCAGCAGCGGGTCGGAGGGCAGATCCGACGTCTTCAGGTACACCGCCGCCTTCATCGGGGCGCTGTTCTCCGTGCCGATCTGAATGATGTTGGTAGCGTTGCCCTGGCTGTCGGCTGCCGTGTATTTGAAGCCCATGATGCCGGTATAGTTCGGATCAGGAGTGAACTGAATGGACTGGATGTGGTTGTTGCCATCCAGGGTGGTGCTCACGCTGCCGCCCTGGACGTCATAAATGCCGGTGATATGGAGGGCGTCGCCCTGCCAGTCGATATCATTGCTGAGGAGCTGGCTGGCGGTGATAGTACGCG
>JAEZQV010000213.1 GCA_023441125.1 Bacillota bacterium | reverse complement strand
GGGTAGCTGTGCTAGGCGGAAAACTACAGGGCGTCGAAGCTTGTTACCTGGCGAAGAAGGCCGGCTGGGATGTTTTGCTGGTGGATAAAAATCCGGCAGCGCCGGCGGCCGGGCTGGCCGATGACTTTCTTACGCTGGATTTGCTCAACCGGGATCAACTGACACAAGTGCTGCGCACAGTGGCGTTTGTTGTGCCGGCTTTGGAAGACCAAGCTGTGCTGGCTGCTATTCAGGGATGTGCGCAGGCCGCCGGCGCCAGGCTGCTGTACGACCGGGAGGCGTATGCTTTATCGTCTTCGAAACTGGCGTCAGATAAATTATTTGCCCGGCTGGGCATTCCGGCCCCCCGGCCCTGGCCGGACTGCCGTTTGCCGGTTACGGTTAAACCCTCCGGGGCCAGCGGCAGCGAAGGCGTGCGCCAAATTCAAACCGCGGCTGAACTGGCTGCGTTCATGGGGCAAGTTGGCCGGCCGGATGAATGGGTTGTGCAGGAATTTCTGGCCGGCCCCTCGTACTCCATCGAAATCGCCGGCATCGCCGGCGATTTCCGGACCTTTCAGGTTACCGAACTGGAGATGGATGCCGGCTATGACTGCAAACGGGTGCTCGCGCCGGCACTGCTGGCACCGGTCAAAGTGCAGCGACTGGCTGACTATGCGCTGATTCTCGCACAGGAACTGCAGTTAAACGGCATTATGGATGTAGAAGTCATTCTGCACGACGATACGCTGAAGGTGCTGGAAATTGACGCCCGGCTGCCGAGCCAAACACTGACTGCTGTCTATCACTCCACCGGCGTTAATGTGCTGGCCTTGCTGGCCGGCAAATTTACCGCCGGCCAGGACCAAAAGCAATTGACAACGGCTGCCGCCCGGGGGGTGGTTTATGAGCATATCCGCGTAGCCGGCGATGCCCTTGAGGTGTGCGGCGAACACAGTATGGCCGGCGGGGGCCATCTGCATGTAGCAACAGGTTTTTTTACCGCCGATGAAGCTATTACTAATTTTCGTCCGGGCAAAAAGGAATGGGTGGCTACCTTGATTGTAACCGGCGATAATCGCCGGCAGGCCTGGCAGCGGCGGGAGCAGGTTATCAGGAATATCAGCCGGGCCTGCGGCCTGACGCAATACCGGGACCCGGTCCCGCCGCCGCTGCCGGACAGCGCCGGCATTGCCTGCAGTGGGAGGCCGAGAATATGACCAGATTGCGGGAAGCGGATATTGCGGCTGTTGGGACAGGTCTCGCCGCTTATAATGAAACGCTGCGCCGGTGTCTGGGCAAGGACCTGGCGGAGCTGGCGGCTTCTTCCCTGGGCAGGAACCCGGAGGAATTTGCCGCCTGGCGCAGCCTGCCGGTCGGTGTTGTTCCTGTTACCTGCGGGCAGGGTGTAATTGGCGGTTTTGCCGATGCGGTGCAAGCGATTATTGCCTTTCTGGGCTTTCGCGCCTTTGTTACTGTCCAAAGCGATGTCGGCGGCCTGGCCGAGGCCGTGCGGCGCGGGGCGCAGGTGGTCTTTCTGGCTGACGATGACCATTTTGTGGCCATCCATCTGGCTAACGGCAAAGTGGTTGATAACGCGGAGGCCACCGGCCGGGGGTATGCAGCCGCTTTGGCATGGCTGGCAGCCGGTCTGGCGGGAAAAAAAGTGCTGGTCATTGGCGCCGGTCCGGTAGGAGCAGGCGCAGCCGCCTATTTAACCGGACAGGGGGCGCAGGTCTGGATTTTTGACAGTAATCGGGAAAGAGCGGTCCAACTCTGCCGGACGCTCCCGGGGACTGGCGTGGCGGACGACCTGGCTGCCGCTTTGGCGGCCTGCCGGCTGGTAGTTGAGGCAACGCCGGCAGCCGATGTTATTGCCTGTCAGTATATTACCGGCAATATGCTGGTGGCGGCCCCGGGCGTACCCCTGGGCATTTCGCCGTCAGGGATAACGCAGCTCTCCGGCCGGCTGATTCACGATTGTTTGGAAATTGGCGTGGCTACTATGCTGTTTACTGTTTTTGCTGATTAAATTAGGGAGGGAGTCCGGTGGCTGAACACAGAAAGCTGGCTTTGCCTGGAGAAATGGCAGGAAATGATAGTAATCAGAAGAAAAAGTATTACCGGAAAAATGTGGTTTTTTTTAAGCTGCTGGAAAAATTGAAGTTATGGCCGTCGCGGTCCGGCACTTTGCATGGTATCAAGACCATCTGCATTACCGGCGATATTGCCGAAATAACCACCCATTGCCAGGAGGTGTTTGTTGTCCGCAATTCCCGGACCAGCCGCGCCGCCCGCTGGCTGCGCAACAAATGGTGCGTCTGCGCCTGCGGCGCCTGTCGAGTGCCGGCCTGGAAGATAGAAAAATACACCAGTACCATGATGACGCAAAAATGGGGGGCGAGTTTATAACAAATTCATAGATGCCAAGCAGGCTTGACAATTAAAAAGGCATACACTATACTACTGGTGACTGGTGGGTTGGCTGAAACTCTGTACAGCTGTACTAATTGGACCGCCAAGCCGTATTGTTGCGTGTAACGGACAAACCCCTGGAATTTTGGTTGGTACAGCGTCGGGTGGCTGTTTCAGGGCAATCTAATGAAAGGTTGATACGATGGCTAGGGTTGCGGTCAAAATTGAATTAACCGAAGCGGAACGGGCGGAGCTGGAAAAGAATATTAAGGGCCATAAAGTGGAAAAACGGCTTTATATCCGCTCGCGCATTATCCTGTTAGCGGCTGAAGACAACGAGTGTACGGAAATCGCTAAAATATTGGGAGTTTCCGAAAAAACATGCCGTAAATGGCGCAACCGGTTTGCGGAAAAACGGCTGGAAGGAATTCTTGATTTGGAAAGAAGCGGCGCGCCGGACACGTTTACCGAGGAAGAGCGCCTGGAAATCATCCGGCTAGCCTGCAGTCAACCGGAAGAGCCGCGCAACTGGACATTGGCTTATTTGACTGAATTGGTTAAGGAACGGATAGGCCGCTCAATTTCTATTGAAACGGTGCGACAGATATTGAAGTCGGCTGACAGGAAAACGATTGTTATGCCGCCCAGTAAACATAGTTTATATATTAAACCTGCCAAACTGCGGCCTGAGTAGAGTGATGCGTTTATTGTTCAATAAGCGCATCTTTTTTTATTCCTTTAACAGGCGGACTGTCTAAGATGTATTCTAATAAATTGATACCGTTATAATTTTGCGCGCTGTTGTCTATGCTATACATACATTTATTAAAGGTAATTACTTAGTTGATAAAAAATAAAATTATTTTAGAAAATTTCCGGAATATCTTGTAAAATATTAATTTCAAAAGGTATTGCAATTGAAAAATAGAGATGCTATAATACGAATCATAAACTATCAAGTAAATAATTACCGTTATTTTTAGCGACAAAAGTACTTATGCTGTTATTTACCTGGCTACTATCAATGCTTTAATAACGGTAAATAATTATTTGTTAAAGCAATAAGGCTAATAAGCAAAGGCGCTTATTGGGTTCTATTTAGGAAATAGACCCGATAAGCGCCTTTTGGTCTGAAACAGTTAGCAGCGAGATCATATTGGGAGGCGAGAATAGTGAATTCCAAGGAGATATTTCTTAAAGCCATCCAGCTGGAAAAAACGCCACGGCTGCCTGTCACTATCTTATCGGGCGGGGTATGGGTGTTTAACCGACGGGGGCTGTCGCTGGGCGATTCGTTCAACCTGGCGCCGGCGGCCGCAGCCGAAATCATTATGGCGGCGAATGAGGACGTCCGTTCCGATATTGTCTGGGCGGCAGCCGGCTGCAACAATCTGGCGATTCGGGCCATCGGCGGTAAGGCTAACTTTCATAAAGTGGGTGCGGCCTCAGATGTGCCTGACCCGCTGATTGCCAAAGCCGCCGACATTGATAAGCTCAGTGTGGATAAATTGCCGGAAGACCCCGGCATTCAGGCCATGCTGGCCACAACTAAGATTTTAGCAGAGCATATCGGCGACCGGACGATGATCGGCAACAGTCAATGGGGACCGCTGACCTTGGCCGGACTGATATTAGGGACCGAGCAGCTAATGCGGATCATGATCAAGGATAAGCCGGCCGTGCATGCCCTCCTGGAGTTTACCTCCGAACTGTGCTACCGCTACTGGGAATTATTTGTAAATGCCGGCGCCGAATTTGTGTCCATGGCCGAGCCCACCGCCTCCGGCGACATGATTGCCCGCAAACAGTTTATGGAGTTTGCCATGCCGGCCGCCAGCAAAATCAGAGCCAGAATTGCCGAGCGGGTCAGCGGCACGATGCTTCACATTTGCGGGGATATTACCAAGTTCCTGGATTTAATTCCGGAGATCGGCGTCAATGTGGTTTCTCTTGATTATAAGGTTGATTTGGCCAAAGCCAGAGAGGTCTTACACGGTAAAATTGCCTTTACCGGCCAGATGGACCCGGTGGAAGTCATGCAAAATGCAACACCGGCGGGAGTGGCGGCGGCTTGCCGTGAATGTATCGCCAGAGCCGGTCTGGAAGGCGGTTATCTGATGATGCCCGGCTGTGACCTGCCGCCGGGGGTACCGCTCGAAAACCTTCAGGCCATGGTGGACACGGCCCATAGTTGCCCAATGTAACCAGAAAAATGCAATACAAATGAGGGGGATATAGAATGTCAGTGAATAAAGCAGAGCTATTGGGGAAATTATCCGATGCCGTTTTGGAGATGGAGGAGGAATTGGCCGCCAGTTTGGCCCAGGCAGCAGTGGACAATGAGGTCGATGCCTTTGAAGCCATTGATAAAGGCCTGGCCGACGGGATGTACCGGGCCGGCAAGCTGTTTGAGGAAGAGGAATATTTCGTACCGGAGCTGCTCATGTGCTCGGATGCCATG
>JAEZQV010000155.1 GCA_023441125.1 Bacillota bacterium | reverse complement strand
AGGTATGGGGAGGGGATTACAATTGTATGATGCCGTGTATGTAAAAACTCTTGGCCGCGGGGCACAGTTTTTTACATGAGATAGCAAGATTGAAAATGCATCCCCGAAAATATTTAAGGGATGCATTTTTATTTTTGGGGGTATAGGGGGAGTTTGCCGTTAAACAACTACTAACCGGATTGATGGCAGTGCTGCTGGTAATGCTGACCGTTACCGCTCAGGCCCGGACTGGCGTCGATTTTTCCTGCCAGATTCCGTATTATCTGGGCAAGGTCAGGGATTCCGTCACGCCCGGCGGGCAGACCGCGGCGTTGTTTAGTATTGAGAATCGCGCCGCCGCCGAACAGACGGTGGCGATCGCGATCGACCTGCCGCCAGGCTTTAGCCCGGCCGCCGTTCAGGAAAATTGGCAGGTACAGACAGAGGCCGGTCATTGCCGGCTGACCAGGACGGAGGTCCTGGCCGGCGGTTACAGCCAATGGTATGATTTGCTGCCCTTGCAGGTGGCGCCGGAACTGGCGCCGGGAATGTATACGGCCACGGTTACCGTCGATGAGCTAACACAACAAGTACCGGTACCCGTGGCGGCCGGACCGGGCGAGGCTGGCAAACCGGTGACCATTGCCGGTATTGTTTTGCCCCTGGACCGAAACGGCAAAACCGATGACCGGATGGGCCGCAATGCTTTGGTGCTGCGGGACCGGCAATGGGATTACTACAAGAACATCGTGACAGGCAAAGGCGCCTCCAACCTGGAAATCGAAGCCATTCACCCGGTGACCCATCTCGGGGTGGATATTGTCAATCCGGCCGGTGTGCAAAAGCTGGTGGTCGTCAGTGTCCATCTGCTGGCAGCCGGCAGCCGGCAGCCGGTCAAAGGCCTGTTTACCCCCGGCTCGACCAACGAGGATATAAACGGCGGTGCGCTGGGCGGCCAAAAAGATTATCTGGAGGCCTTTACGGCCTTAAACGGTGATCCGTCCCAACGGCTGCAAATACCGGTATATGCCGATGAACGCGAGTTGACGGGCGGTGAGTACATGCTGCAGGCTACGGTAAATGACGGGATAACGCCGCCGCTCATGTGGGAGGAACGGATTACCGTCGTGAAAAAGGACAATAAAGCGCTGGTGATCGTCAGCATCGCTGCCCTTACGGTAGTAGCCGGCCTGCTGCTGGCTGTGCGCCGCCTCCGGCAGGTACTGACCGGACTGAAGACCCGCTGGCTGGTAACCATTGCGCTGTTTGGCGCGGCTGCTTTTGCGGCAGTCAATGTGCCGTCTACCCTATTGAATGATTTTTTTCATATTCTGCTGGGGCCGTTTGGTGTTATGATCACCGGTCTGTTCAACGGCGTGCTGCTCTACATGATGGTGGTGGCGCTGGTTATTTTAATTCCCCGTCCAGGGGTGGTCGCGCTGATGACGGTGGTCCGCATGCTGTTGGGGATGGTGGCTTTTGGGCAGATTTCCCCCATCATCCTTTTGTCCTATGGTCTGCAGGCTCTTTTACTGGAGGTACTGCTTAGCCGCAGCGGCTTGTACGGCTGGCTGCAGCAGCGGGAGGAAGATCAGATGCCCTGGAACAGGATCGTGCTCTTAGCCGTCTGCTGCGGTGTGGCCGACAGCGTTTCGGCCTATGTGACTCTGCAGGCCATGGCGTTTTTGTACCGCATGTATTACGCCGCCTGGTATGTTGGTCTGATTCTGGTTCTCAACGGCTTTATCTATACAGCGATCGGCGCGGCCTGCGGCACCTCTTTGGGCAACCGGCTGGCCAGAGTAGGGGGGGATTGAACCATGGACAGTATCGTTAATTTCCATAATGTCTCATTTACTTACCGCCATCGCGAAACTCCCAGCGTAAAAAACGTCAGTCTTACGGTTGCGCCAGGGGAGTTTTTGCTGCTGACAGGCGCCACCGGCTGCGGCAAAAGCACTTTGCTGAAGATGCTTAACGGCCTGGTGCCGCAGGAAAGCGGCGGCAAGTTTACCGGCGAGGTCCTTGTCGGCGGCCTCGCTGCGCACAAGCTGGCTGTAGCCGCGATGAGCCGCACGGTCGGACTGGTTTTTCAGAACCCCGATGATCAGATATTTTCCACCAGTGTGTATGATGAAGTGGCCTTTGTCCTGGAAAATATGGGCCTGCCGCCTGCGCAGATTGAGCCGCTGGTGACCGAGGCGCTGCAACTGGTCGGGCTGGCGGATAAGGCCGCGGCCAGTGTCCACGCCTTGTCCGGCGGGCAAAAGCAGCGCTTGGCCGTTGCCGCCGTACTGGCAGCCAAACCCCGGGTATTGGCGCTGGATGAGCCCATCAGCCAGCTGGACCCGCAGGGAGCATTGGAGCTGCTGGCGGTGTTAAAAGAGCTGAACAGCAGGCAGAAAATCACCATTATCCTGGTCGAGCACCGCCTGCATGAGGTATTGCCCCTGTGCCATAAGGTCGCGGTTATGGATAACGGGCAGCTTATCTGGCAGGGAAAGCGCGAGGAAGCGTATGCCTGCCGGGACCTGTTTGCCGGACTGGGCCTCAGACTGCCTCAGCCGGTTGCTATTTGCCACCGGCTAGGTGTTGCCGTGCGTTCGGCCGCAGTCGGCGATGCCGTAGCGGCTATCCGGCAATGCTATACTGTACCCGCCTGTGAGCCGGCGCCGGCGGCTGGCAAAGTATTGCCAACAGCGCCGCCGGCCGTCGCTGTCCGGCAATTGTCTTTCGGCTATGAGCATGCGCCGGCCTTAGTGCTTACCAAGCTTGACCTTGCGATTGCCGCCGGGCAGTTTGTGGCCTTGCTGGGGAGCAACGGGGCCGGTAAATCCACGCTGCTGCACCTGATCGGCGGCTTGCTTACCCCGGCGGCCGGTGAGATCCAGGTCCTGGGGCAACGGCTCACAGCGGTATCGCCGGCTGTCGGCATGGTATTGCAAAATCCGGATTTTATGCTGTTTAACAGCACGGTGCGGGCGGAAATCAGCTTCAGCCTACGGCAGCGGCGGCAGGAACCGGCCGCCGGCTGGCCGGAAGAATGCCGGCGGCTGGCGGATAAACTGGGCTTACAGGGACTGGAGGACGATTTTCCCCTGGCGTTAAGCCGCGGTCAGCGGCTGAGAGTGGCGATTGCCGCCGTACTGGCCTCCCGGCCGCAGATTCTGCTCCTGGATGAGCCGACAACCGGTCAGGATATCGGCCATATTGAAGATATTGTGCTGCTCTTAAAGGAATATACCCGGCACGGCGGCAGCATTGTCTTTTGTACTCATGATACCGAGGTGGCGGCCCGCTTTGCCGATCGCATTGTCGTTATGCGCCAGGGCAGCATTGTGGCGGATGATACGCCGGCCGCCGTTTTTCAGGACACGGCGCTCTTAGCCTCGGCCGGATTAAGGCCGCCGGCGGCGCTATTGACCGCGCAGGCTTTGTATGGCGGCGCAGCGCTGAGCGTAGAGGAGGTGGTGGCGTATGTACGACAGACAGGTGTGGGAAGCTACTCCCGGACAGACTTTGCTTCATAAGACCGATGTCCGGACCAAGCTGGTGCTGCTTTGTTTGCTGGCGGCCCTGGTTTTGCTGGTGGACAGTCCCCGCTCCCTGTTTCTCTTATTCTGCCTCTCACTTGGCCTGCACGTCGTGGCCCGTTCCTCACCGGGCCGGTGGCGGGTGTTAATGCTGTTTGTTCTCCTTGGGATCTGGGGCTCGATGACCAGTCAGGCGCTGTTTTATGCCCGGGAACCGCGGACGGTGCTCGCCTGCCTGCTGCCGCCGGCCACACCGGTGGTTGGCGCGCTGACCGGCGGCGTGTATATCTATCAGGAAGGGCTGGAATACGGCGCCGTGCAGGCGCTGCGTTCGGCTACCATGCTGACGCTGGGGCTTTTGATCAACTGGACAAGCGATCCGCGGCAAATGCTGCGCAGCCTGTTAGCCTGGCGTCTGCCCTATGAACTGGGGTTTATGCTGATTACCGGCCTTAGGTTTCTGCCGGTAATTTTTCAGGAAACGGCCGTTGTGCTGACTGCGCAGCGTCTCAGGGGCTTCCAGCCGCTCCGGTCATTTTCGCCCCGGCGGCTCATGCAGACAGCTTTTCAGACGCTGTTTCCCATTTTAGCGCGCACCCAGCGGCGGGCGGCAACCCTGGCTGCGTCGGTGGAAAGCCGTGGCTTTGGCCGGGAAGTAACGCCGGCGGCCATAGCTCCCTGGCCCTGTCCGGAGCGATTGTTTTGTTACAGTCTGCTGCTGGTGGCCCTTGGCGTCATTCTGCTGAAAATAATCGATGCCCTGCAGTATAACGGCCTGTTATACATATCGTCCTGGCGTGCGTTATATGACCTGATGAAAGTGTGGCTGTAAGCAAGATGCAGAAATTTATTACGGCAGGGCTTGCCGTATTGTTTATTGGTACGCTGGGAATACTGGCCGGCCATATTTTCAGCCTGAACACCCCGGTGAGTTTTTCCGACCAGCAAGACGGCACCCGAACAGGCGCCTATGGGAAAGTGCTGGCAACCGGCCTGGGACAGATTGAGGTCTTCAACTACCAGCGCATGGGTTTTAATAAAGGTTTCATCCGTTTTTCCCCTGACGGCCGGTTTTTGGCCGTCGGTTCGGAAACCGGGGAAGTATTGCTCTACAGCACCAAGGGCAGCCTCATCTGGCGCAAAGCAATGGGCTTGGGCAAACTTGCGGCCCTTGAATTTTCGCCGGACGGCCGGGCGGTGCTTGTGGGCGAAACCAGCCAGCAAGGCTGGCTGATCAGCCTGGACTGCCAAGACGGCCGCGAACTGTGGCGGCAGGCCTGTGTGAACGAACTGGGCGTTGATATCAAAGAAAAAACGTTTCCGGCCATGGTTGCCATCCGCACCGATGCGGCCGGCATGATTTACGCCGTGGCGCAGCGGTATATAAAACATCCTGACGGGCGCAACGAATATGCCGGCCGGATTTATAAATACACTGCCGCCGGTCAAAAAATAGGCATGTTTCCCGCAGACCGCAATCTGGACTGCTGGGTAAGCTGGCTGGGTGTGGATAATGCCGGCGGCAAGGTGGTATTTGCCACCGCCAATTTCGATGTGGCCACCTATACCTATGACCGGAATGTGTACTGCCTGGACGGTACGCTTACAGCGGTACTGTGGAGCAAATATCTGGATGTCCTTGCCCCCTACCAGAATGTCACCATGCGTACCGGTCTGGAAATTAGCGGTGACGGGCGGCAGGTAGGCGGCATTGCCAGTGACGGGCGCTGTTTTCTCTTTGACAGTGAGGCCGGGCGGGAGCTGTGGCGGCGGACCATTACCCAGCCGCAAAAAATCGCCGGCGTCTATATCAACTCTACCGGCAATTATAGCCGGTTCGTCGGTGATTATACCGTATTTACGACCGGCAATACCTACAACCGCGCCAACTGGCAGCTGCCGACCCCGGTAGAGCATCCCAATTCCAACAGTGTGTTTGTGTTTGATCTGCAGGGAAATCTGGTCAGCAATCATAAAATGGGCGGCATGATTGAAGAAATTGCCACAGGCAATAACCTGGCAGCCCTGGCGGTAGGCCGGAATGTCCGTGCTAAAGATCCGTCCGTTCACGGTCTGTATATTATCTCCCTGCCGGACACCCAGGTGGTGGATTATGCTGCCACCACAGGCCCTTGTATTGCATCGGCCATCAGTGCGGACGGCCGGTATGCCGCCGGCATAGAAGCGCCGCTCCAGCTCGATGACGGCCAGATTATCGGCGAGTATAGGCTAATCCTGCTGGCTAGAAAAGACCGGTAAGGACGCTAGCTGCTGCCGGTAAAAATATGTGCGGGAGATGAAGCGATGAAAGTAAGGAATCAAGTCAGGTTACCCTGGCGGCGGCTTGTGGCTTTGCTGATGCTCGGGCTGCTCATAGCCCTGGCCGGCGGCTGCAGCGGGACCGGCGGCAATACGCCGCCCCCGCCGGCCGGCAATGCCGGTAGTCATGAAATAGTGGACGCTACCGGGACGGTGCTGAAGCTTGAGCACAAGCCCCAAAGAATTGCTTCCCTGTCAATCAGCACCGATGAAATTCTTATGGCCCTGGTAGCGCCCGAACGTATTGCCGCGTTAAGCTACTTAGTTGATGACCCCGGTATTTCCAATATTGCCGGCCAGACCCAAGCCGTAGCCGGCCGGGTTAAAGCCAATGCCGAGGTCATTATCGCCTTCCAGCCGGATTTGGTGATCACCCCGGATTGGCAGCCGGCAACCTTAATCCAAACCCTGCGGGAAGCCGGCATAATCGTCTATGTCTATAAGGCTCCCGCCAATCTGGCTGAGGTTAAACAAGCCGTTGCCGCCATTGCCCGCGGGGTCGGGGAAGAGGCGGCCGGCGCCCGGGTTATTGACGGCATGGACAAAGCGCTGGCGCAAATTGATGAAGTTGTCAGCCAGATACCGGCAGACAAACGGCAGGTGGTGATCCGGTCTACCCTGCTGGGCGACAGCGGCGGTATCGGCAGCACCTTTGAAGACATTTGCCGCTATGCCGGGGTACAGGACGGCGCCGCCATGCTTGGACTGTCGATGAACGAGATGATGTCCAAGGAACAAATTGTAAAAATCAATCCGGATATTATTTTCCTGCCGTTATGGGACTATGCCGGCAAAACCGATCTGCAGAAGTTTGGCGAGGATATGCAGCATGATCCGGCGCTGCAGCCGGTAAAAGCCATTCAGAACAGGCGGCTGGTTGCTGTTCCCGACAGCCATTTATCCTGCAACTCGCAGTATATTGTCGAAGCGGTGCGGGATGTGGCCCGCGCCGCGTATCCGGAGTATTTTAAGGACAGATAAGTTGGCATTGCCAGTATGGGAGGGAAACAGAGCATGGGGGAAATCCTGTTTTTATCCAACATTGACCGCCAGTGCGTCATGCTGGAAAAAGCCGGACGGCAGTTGGCGGCCGAAGGCCAGATAGCGGCAGCAGGCAGCGTCATCTATTTAAGTGACAGCCTGGTCTGGAATGCCGAATGGCAACAGCGGCTGGCCGGCAGCCGGCTGGTGGTGTTTTCCTGGATGGGCATGGGGCGGGATACGCCGTTCCTCAGAGCCGCTGCGGAGTTCCTGCAAAAAAACAAAATCACGCATGCCATGCTGGCGACCGAGGTCCAGCCGGAAGATGCGTGTAACGGAGTAACAATCGAGGACCGGAACCGGCTGCGCCGGTATCTGGCCTACAGCGGCATGCAGAACTACCGGAACCTGTGGTTGTGGCTCCAGAGCAGGTATGGCCGGCAGGATTGCCGGTATGAAGAGCCGCAGCAACTATTGTGGAACGGCATTTTTCATCCCCGGGCCGGTACGGTTTTTACCGATCCCGGGGAGTACCGGCGGCGGTTCTGCCAGCCGGACCAGGCCACCGTCGGCATTATTTTTCCGCGGGACGAGTGGATTTGGACCGATTTGACCTATCAGACGGAATTAATCGCGGCAATAGAGGCCCGGGGCCTTAATGTCATAGCCGTGTTCAGCCATTGGGCGCGTAACGCGGAACTGAATGCCGACGGGGTGGATACGGCGGTAAGCACCTACTTTTACCAGCAGGGCTTGCCGGTGATTGATGTGCTGATTAACACCTTTAAGTTTTCCCTGACGGTAGGAAAACCGGTGGACGGCTGTTTCCTGCAAAATTTAAGCGTGCCTGTGCTGCAGGCCTATGTCATGCTCCGGCCGCGCGAGGACTGGCGCTGCAGCCTGGAAGGGCTGACACCGATGGAGATTACCTGCAGCATTGCCATGCCGGAATTTGACGGTGTGATTCACGCCGTGCCGGTAGCCGGCAAAGAGACCGGTCTTGACGGCATGATAGAGTACCGGACGCTGCCGGAACGGATTCAGCGGGTGGCCGCCAAAGCGGCCAAATGGGCGAATTTACGGCGCAAGACCAACGGCGAGAAAAAAATCGCCATTATCTTTCATAATTATCCGCCCACCAATGCGCATATCGGCAGCGCGCAAGGCCTGGATTCCCCGGCCAGCGTCCATAGGCTGCTGGCACGGATGGCAGAGCAGGGCTACACCCTGGACTGGGTGCCGCCTGACAGCCGGACGCTCATGGAGGCCTTACTGGCGGCTGCCACCAATGACCGCCGCTTTTTGGCCGATGCGGTTCTGGAACAGGCCCCGGGAAAACTTTCGGCTGATCATTACCGTTTCTGGTTTGATGCGGTTGCCCCCTGGATTCAGGGGGAACTTATCCGGGACTGGGGGCAACCGCCGGGGGAGGTGTTCCGCTATGACGATGAACTGCTCATCCCCGGCATTGTAAACGGCAATCTGTTTATTACCGTCCAGCCGCCGCGCGGCTTTGGCGAAGACGCCGCGAAAATATATCATTCTCCGGACTGCGCCCCTACCCATCATTATTTGGCCTATTATCACTGGCTGAGAGACATCTGGCAGGCCGACGCCGTTGTCCATATCGGCACGCACGGGACGCTCGAGTGGCTGCCGGGCAAAGGCACCGGCCTGTCGGCAGCGTGTTACCCGGATTTAGCGCTGGGCAGCCTGCCGAATATTTACCCCTATTTGCTTACCATTATCGGCGAGGGTATCCAGGCCAAGCGCCGGGGCGCCGCCTGTCTGATCGGCCATTTGCCGCCGCCGGTAAGTCAGGCCGGTACCTATGACAGCCTGGCGGAACTGGAAAAACTGCTTGATGAATATTGCCATTTTCTGCAGAACCAGCCCGGCAATGCCGGAGTTGTGGCCGGACTGATCCGGCAAAAAGTAACCGACGCCAATTTAGCAGACGATATGGGCCAGGCTGAAGGCGAACTGTTTGACGATTACGTACAGCGTCTGCACACTTATATCACCGACATCAAGAATATGCAGATCCGGGTCGGACTGCATACGCTCGGCTGCCCGCCGGCCGGCGAGCGGCTGGTCGAATATTTGCTGGCTTTGACCCAGCAGGCCAACGGGGAAATACCGTCCCTGCCCGAAACCATAGCCGCCGTGCACGGCTATGATTATTACGAACTGCTGGCTTATAGCGGCAGGCTGCTGCCGGACGGCAGCAAAACCTGCGGGACGCTGCTGGCTGAAATCCGGCAGCAGGGCCGGGACATCATCGAGTGGCTGTACAAGCATGAATTCTTACCCGCGCAAGCCGAACAGCTCACCGCGATACCCGCGCTGGCGGCCTTCGCGCCGGAGCATAAGGCCCGGCTAAAACAAATCGCGGGCTATATCTGTCAGACGCTGTATCCGAACATCATAAAAACCGAACAGGAAATTACCAACCTGCTGGCCGCGCTCTCCGGCCGGTATGTGGAACCGGGACCGGCGGGTGCGCCGACCAGCGGCATGGCCGATATCCTGCCGACAGGCCGCAACTTCTACGGTGTTGATCCGCGCACCCTGCCGACGGCGGCTGCCTGGGAACTGGGCAAGACGCTGGGCGACAGCGTGATTGAACGGTATATTGCCGAGGAAGGCCGCTACCCGGAAAACATCGGCATGATTTTCTGGAGCGGCGCCAATATGCGCAGCCATGGCCAATGCATCGCCGAGTTTCTCTATTTGCTGGGCGTACGCCCGGTTTGGCAGCGCGGCAGCCTGCGGGTTGCCGGCCTGGAAGTCATTCCGCTTGATGAACTCAAGCGGCCGCGCATTGACGTAACGGCCCGTATCGGCGGTCTGTTCCGCGACAGCATGCCCATGGCCGTAAAATGGCTGGACAGGGCGGTCAGCCTGGTCGCCGGCCTGGCGGAAGGTCCCGAGGTCAACTATGTCCGTAAACATGTGCTGGCCGATACGGAACTGATAAAGGCGCAGGGCAACGATCCCGCCGCTGCCTGGGAACAGGCCTGCTACCGGGTATTCGGCTGTCCGCCGGGCAGTTATGGCGCCGGCGTCAGCCATCTTTTAGAAGAAAAAAACTGGGAGACAATCGACGATCTGGCCAGGGTGTATGTCCGCTGGGGCGCGCATGCTTACGGCGCCAACAGCCATGGCATCTTCGTGCCGGAATTGTTCAGCCGCCGGCTGGCCACCCTCGATGTTACCGTGAAAAATGAAGACAACCGGGAAGTGCATATGCTGAATTCCGATGATTTTAACTCCTTCCATGGCGGCATGATTGCCGCGGTCCGCAGCCTGAAAGGCACAGCGCCGCGCTCGTACTGCGGCGACAGTTCCAACCGGCGGCAGGTAAGGCTCAGAAGTCTGGATGAAGAATTCAAGCGGCTGTTCCGGGGAGAAACCATGAATCCCAAATATATTGAAGGCATGAAGCAGCACGGCTATAAAGGCGCTGCCGACCTGGCCGGCGTGGTGGCTCATTGCTATGAGTGGGACGCCACCAGTGCCGTCATGGAGGACTGGATGTATCAGGGACTGGCCGAAAAATACGCGCTGGACCCCGCTGTGCGGGACTGGATGAAGGCTGTCAATCCCTGGGCCTTGCAGCGGATTGCCGAAAAACTGCTGGAGGCCGGGCAGCGCGGGCTGTGGCAGGCCGATACGGCGGTAATAGCGGAACTGCGGCAAATATACCTCGCTATTGACGGCGAACTGGAAGAGCGGGGGGACAGATGACAGCCATGCTAAAAATGCTGATACTTGGTTTGACCGGACAGTGCAATTTTGCCTGCAGGTATTGTTATGCCCATGAACAGCCGGCGGAAAATATGACGGCGGCTACCGCCATCGCGGCCGTCGACATGGCGGCTGCCGGCGGGCAGGCCTTTATTCTGCAATTCAGCGGCGGGGAACCCCTGCTGAATGCTCCGGTAATGCAGGCGGTCATCCGTCATGTAAGAGAACATGGCTTGCCGGCTATTATGCAGGTGCAGACCAATGCCTCGCTGCTGACCAGGGAAATAGCGGCGGTTTTCAAAGCCGGTCAGGTAGGGGTCGGTGTCAGCCTGGACGGCCGGCCTGAGATTAATGACCGGCAGCGCTGCCTGCCGGATGGGCAGGGCACCTGCCGGCAGATCCTGAACGGGACCGGGCAGCTGGCGGCGCAGGGGCTTGCCACCGGCATCACCTGTGTTGTTACCAAGGAAAATGCCGCTAAGCTGAGCGGCATTGTGGAAATGGCGTATTACCTGGGCAATGTGCGGCGCATCGGCTTTGACCTTTTGCGGGCCCAGGGCCGGGGCGGCGAAATGACGCCGCCTGCCGCGGCGGCGGTGTGGCAGGGGATTAAGGAAGCCTATCAGACCGCCGCACGCCTGGCCGAACAGACTGGCAAAACCATGCTGTTTTCCCAGCTTGAGCGGGTGGATAACCTGGCAAACCGGGCCACGCAGGGGTTTGCCCACTGCCACGCCATGAATGGCGAGGCAGCGTTTGTCGACGTCCGGGGCAATTTGTATGCCTGTTCTTCCCTGGCCGGCAATCAGGATTTTTATCTGGGCCATGTAAGCACCGGCCCGGAGGCGCCCCGGCTGCAAAAAGTGGCGGCTTTGATCCAGGACAGCATGCATTTTTGCCTGAAATGTCCTTCGTTTTCCCTGTGCGGCGGCGCCTGCTTCGCCCGCTGGTACGGTGCCGGCTGCGGCAGCCGGGGTTATGATGTCGAGTGTGCCCTTAAACAGGTATCCATAGAATGGTATTTTGAGCATCAGGAGCAAAGGAGACAGAGTCATGAAAGTTGCTATGCTGCATGTAGATGTTAGCGCCGGCCCGGAGAGCCGTAACCTGGCGGTTTTGATCAATGGCATCCACCAGGCCGCGCAGGCCGGCGCCGCCTGGATTATAACCCCGGAAACGGCTGTACAAGGCTATTTTTTCGCCTGCGAACGGGACGTGAGGCCCATTCAGGTGGATGTCCAGCCTTCGCCGGCGGTCAAGCCCCTGCAGCGTCTGGCGGCCGTCCGCCAGACGACCGTATTCCTCGGCTGCGCCGAACAGGATGCGGCCAGCGGCAAGTATTACAACAGCTGCCTGGTAATCGGACCCGGCGGCAATGTGCTGGGACGGCACCGGAAAAAACAGGCTCACAGCGGTGTATCCGAAGGCTGGGCCTGCAAGGGCGAGCACCTGGAGCCGGTACACTGCGGCGATGTTACGGTCGGCATATTAATCTGCGCCGATACCTGGTATGAAGACAATGCCGTAACGCTCGCGGACAAAGGGGCGGAAATTATTGTTGTGCCGGCGGCCTGGCCGCCGAACGGCTGCGGCGGTCCACCGGAAAACGCCTGGAAAAAAGCTTCGGCCGTCAGCGGCCGGCCGCTCTGGGTATGCAATCAGACCGGCAAGCAGGAGCGCCTGGACTTCAGTCAGGCCCAAAGTGCGGTCATCGTCGACGGGGAAATGCAGCTGGCCTACAGCGGCGAGCCGGCGGTACTATTGTTTGACTGGGATTTTGCACAGCAGCGCTCGCGTTCCACAGCCTTTGCCGTGGAGAAATTATGAGCAGATTTTGAAAAGAGGATGAAAGCATGCAGGGTTGGATACATGGGAGGGAACAAGCCTTGAAATTATGTACCTTAAGCACCGGTGATGCGGTGTACCGCTATTATAAAAGCATTGTTATTCCGTTTGAACAGCCGCGCAAGGTAGCCAGCACGGCGGTCGTAAACGGCGGTTACCGGGAGGATTTGACGGCCGTGTTCAACAACGACGTCAACCCTGGCGCCGGCATGGCCTGCGTTATGCGGGCGCCCACCTATCAGGAGCACATGAAGATCATTACGGCAGAGATCGGCCTGGACCCGGCAACAACGGCCGGGATGGGGACGGCGGCTTCCATGGAGAATGTCGCCATCCATACCGCAAATTATGAGAATCTGACCGTAACGGCAATTGTAACCGGCGGGGTCGAGGTCAACGGCGGGCGGGTCGGCGACCCGGCGGACTACTTTCAGCCGCTTGACAAAAATCCGGCGGAGAAACCCGGCACCATCAATATTATTCTGGTCATTGACGCCGACTTGCCGCCAGGCATTTTAAACCGCGCCTTGGTAACCTGCACCGAGGCCAAAACCGCCGCCTTGCAGGAACTCATGGCCGGCAGCAATTACTCGACCGGGCTGGCTACCGGCTCTGGCACCGACCAGACCATTATCGTGGCCAATCCCGCCTCGCCGCTTTACCTGGAGAGCGCCGGCAAGCATTGCAAACTGGGCGAGCTCATCGGCCGGACGGTGCTGCCGGCTGTCAAAGAGGCGCTCTGTAAGCAGTCCGGGCTGTCGCCGCGCCAGCAGCACAGCATGCTGCGGCGCTTCAAGCGGTACGGCATTACCGAGGAAAGCCTGTGGCAGGCGTATATCGCCGCCAGTGAGAAGACCGTGCTGAAACCGATCTTCATGGATACGCTTCACCGGCTGGATAGTGATAATTATCTGGTAACGTACGCCGCCTCCTATGTGCATCTTTTGGATGAGCTGCAATGGGAACTGCTATCAGGCGTGGAAGTGCGGCAGGCAGGCAACGAGCTGCTAACGGCGGCGGCGGCCAAACAGCAAATGGAAGCGCCGGTTATTACCGGGACCTGCACCGCTTCCTGCCTCAAGGCCTGGCAGGCCCTGATCCTGGCGATTATGAGACGCAAGCTGGCGGAAATGATAAAAGGTTGACCGTCCGGTAATGTTATTTGGCCGGCAATTTGCTATACTATAGGAAAAGACACAAGGGGGATGATAAAGTATGACGGTTCGCTTTGTCACTCGTTTCATGGTAGGCATACTTGTGCTGGGGACAACCTTGGCAGCGGTCATGCCGGCTGCCTGGGCGGAAACCAGAGTGCTGTCCAAAGACACCAAGCTCCATCCGCAGGGCTGGGCTGTCGGCGATTCCATCCAGTTCCGGAAAAATACCGCCGTCAGCTTCAACGACCGGGAGGAAGTCGTCACCGGCACGCTGGATAAGGATACCATGCTGCTGCCGCGCGGCTGGAGCCGGGTTGTTGACGATTATTACTTTAGCACCGTCTACGACGGCGCCGGTCCCTATTTTGGGCGGTTCGGCCTCCGGCCCTATTTCGGCCGGAACTATCCTGTCACCATACCCGGATACGGGCACTTGCTCTATAAAGGCGGTACCGTGGTGACCTTTGACGAACAGGGCGACGTTGTTGCCGGCACAATAGCCAATAAGGCCACCCTGCGGCTGGTGGAGGGGCAATACGGCTTTGTGACCTTTAAGGAGGATACCGGGCTGCGGTTTTACAACTCGGGGGCGGTGTTGTCAGGTATTTTGGATGAGGATACCTACCTGCGCCCGGTTGGCTGGCAAAAGCGGCTTAAGGGCGATGACGCCGCCGGCTTCATAAAATTCAGCAAGGGGAAAATCGTGACCTTTAATGAACACGGCGAACTGACTGCCGGCACGGTCAAGGAAGCGGTTACCCTGCTGACTGCCGAGGGCATAGAGCAGGAATTCCCCGCCGGCTCAGCGCTGGCATGGACTGAAACCGGCGCCGCCATAAAGGCAAAATATGCGCAAAGCATGCCCTGATGAACATCAGGGCTTGGAACACGGGGACAGGGAAAGCGTTTCTTTTAAATGAACTGCTAATATATCCATTCATAAAAGAAATATTTTACAAAATACCTCACTTGAGGTATTTACGCTTTAGCGTAACTAATCTTAGAATAAGAACTATAAGTAAGTCATGTTTCGCCAAAAAAGAATAATATTGGGATAGGTGCCTGTTGAGAGGTTGCTAAAAATGTCAGGACGCACGCGGCTGCATATTTTTATGTCGATCAGGAGGGCTTAATAGGGAAGAACGGTTAAAGGCCGGCGCGGTCCCGCCACTGTAACGGGGAGTAAATCCACAAGAATGTCACTGAGGCTTAGCTTTGGGAAGACGTGGAGGAGCGATGATCCGGAGCCAGGAGAACTGCCTGTCTGACAATCGCCGATTGACCCACGAACGATGGGGAGGAGGTTCCGCAACTGACCTAGGCTGAATTCCTATGGAAGGCTACCGTGTACGCTCCCTGTGGCAAGGGAGCTTTTTATATTTGCCTGTGCGGAAAAATAATTTCGCTTTTCCGTGATCTGCTGCCAATATTAAAAAAAGCTGGTGTTGTACATGATACCTCAAGATGTTTTCCAGCCATTACATCAATCGTATCAGGGAATTTGTATTTTAAACTGGAATTTTAGAAAAAAATATCAAAACGAAAGTGCAACAAAAATTTTTACAGAAAAATGTCCTGATCTTTTTCGGCAACTGGAAAGAGTTTGCCGGAATTTTAATGAATTGGTGAATCAGGCTAACAACTTGTCTATCAGCCATAGCGGGATGCTGCATTATACGTCGGGTACTGTTGCTTACAGCTGCCTGCGGCTCGGTCAAAAAGAAAATACCAGTTTTTTTATTATTTTTGATTATATACCCCGGCTGGAAAACGATTTTTCCAGTCAAATCTCTTTTACACCGCGCGAAAAAGAGATTCTGCAAATTATGGCAATGGGCAAGACAAATAAAGAAATTAGCCAGATGCTGTCTATCGGGCTGGAAACGGTAAAATCCCATATTCGTAATATCTTTGCTAAAACAGGAGCTAGCTCCCGGGTCGAACTGATTGGCAAAGTGATGCAGCTTTTCTGCTACATAGCCTATGCTATGCTGCAACACTGGTATATAACTGATACCGGATTCTAGAATCAATCCGTCATAACGAACAGGAATTACGAAACAGGGCCATCCTTCACTGCGAGGGTGGCTTTTTTTTTGTTGTTGCCAATGGGTAAGACCAACTGGAAATAGTCTTTGCCTGATTTTCTCCCGCTTTTTAAAACAAATACTCCCGTATTTCTACAAGTATTTCTGGATAAATACCTCACATGAGGGATTTACGCCCAGATAGGGTTGGAATATTCTAGAAAGAGAGGAAATTGGCAGGCAGGAATGGGGATTACTGGTAATCCGATAACCAACCCGATCAGGGGTATCTGTCAGAACGTGATAAGAAAACAAAATAAATTATGCTTCAGGTGCCCTAGGGGCTTAATAGGGAAGACCGGTGTAATGCCGGCGCGGTCCCGCCACTGTAACGGGGAGCAAAGCCAAGAAAGTGCCACTGGGAATAAGTCCCGGGAAGGTTTGGCGGCGCGAAGAACCGGAGCCAGGAGAACTGCCTGAGCGATAATCACCGTTTAACCTGCGAGTGACAGGGAGGGGATTGGGAATCTTTTTGATTCTGTTCTCCCAGCACGCAGTGTTGGGAGTTTTTTGCCGTCTGCGGGTCGGAGGCGAGCGGCAGTCAGAGTCAGGCGCACGGGAATGTTACAAGCTTGCAGGTTTGTTTAACGCTGTATGGCGGTACTAAATTTTTTTGTGGAGAGATATTATGAAAAAAAGTAAAAAGGCAATTAGAAACAATAACTTTCCCGCCAGACCAAGGTTGAGCCTGGCATTAGCAGTGGCAATATCCCTGGGGGTGTGCTTGCAAACAGTACAAGCTGAAGAAAGTACAAATGCGGACAATCCGGATTTTTCCCTGGAAGCAATTACCGTTGAGGCGAAAAGACCTGACTGGGAAAGCAAATTATCGCCGGGTTCGGTTACCGTTATTCGTCCGGATGACTATAAAGGCGAACAAAAAACATTGCCTGATTTACTGAAAAATGTTCCTGGTGTTCACGTGCGCGAGGTGAGCGGCAAAGGGCAATATACCACAGTCAGCATTCGGGGATCGACCGCTGCGCAGGTCGGTGTTTTTATCGACGGCGTGCTTACCAATCTCGGTGGCGATGCGGCTGTGGATATCTCGACTATACCGGTCAAAAATGTCGAACGCATCGAAGTTTACCGCGGTTATATCCCCAGCCGGTTTGGCGGTACCTATATGGGCGGGGTCATCAATATTGTCACTAAACGGCCTGACAAAGCCAATGTTGCTGCTGAGGCAGGACGGGCTGCCTACGGCGGTGCGAACTATTCCCTGCAGATAGATGCGCCGTTAGGCCGCGGCAGCTTAATGGTGGGGCTTAACCGTGAACAGAGCGACGGTGATTTTCCCTATAAAAACTATGCGGCGGAACGCTATCTGCCTTATGCCGTTAAAATGCGGGACGGTTATCAGGCGGAAATTAACAACTTTAACGGCGATATGATTGATAATGCGACGCAGCGATATAATGT
>JAEZQV010000147.1 GCA_023441125.1 Bacillota bacterium | reverse complement strand
GCATGGGCGATAACTATGGGGGTCAGAGCCGTGGTCTTGGGGCCGCCGCCGGTAAAAAAGATTTGCAGCGCCGTCGCAATCCAGATAAGCACAATCATTTGCGTGGCATAAGGCATGGCGGCTATGGGACCCAGCATCGTGCCGGCCAGCCATTTGGCAGCCCCGGAACTTACCAGGGCGGTGCCCATCGACAGGCCGGCACCGTATAAAACAAAAATATTCCAGGGGACTTTCTGCTGAGCCTCTTTCCAGGTCATAATCCCGGAACCCGGCCATAGCAATAAGACAACGGCTACCAGGCCCACCAGCACCACATTAACGGCATGAATGGAATCGGTGGCCCATAAGGCCAGGGTGATTAAGAATACCACTAATGTATATTTTTCCTGCGAGCCAAGCTTCCCCAGAGCCTGCAGCTCTCTGGCAACAAAGTCCTGCCCCTGCCCCAGATTTTTCACTTCAGGCACCCACATTTTCTGCAGGACAAATACCGAGATGGCGGCCAGCAAAAAGGCCGGCGGTGCACCGATCCTAAACCACTCGGCCCAGGATACGGTTTGCCTGGTGGCCGCTTCAATCAGCCCGACCGTAATGGGGTTGCCCACATGGGCGGTAAGAATACCGGCACTCATCATCGTGCCGCTCATGGCCACAATAAAGAGCAGCGCTTTAACAATGTTGCTCTGCCCCTCTCTGGCACCAAAGGACTGGCCGATACCGACAATAATCGGCAGCATTAACAGCGTTCTGGCGGTTATGGACGGTATCAGGAAACTCGTAATCACCATTACCAGGGCGACGGCCCAGTAGACTTTAAGGGCCGAACCCCGGGCTGCGTTAACCAGCATGAGCGCGATTCTTTTTGACAAGCCGGATTTTTCCATGCACCCGGCCATGATAAAGCCGATAACAATCAGCCAGACTGCCGTGTTGGCATAGCCGCTAAAGGCCTCGCCCAGTTTGGTTGCCCCCATGGCAGCCAGTAAAAAAACAATAACAAGACCGCTGATAGCATCATCCAGGGCCTGAGATACCCAAACAATAATGGCAAAGACCGCAACACCGATTGATTTTTTGCCCGCCAAAGTGAGACCTTTGCTTTCGGGTGTCAGCCATACAACCCCCAACAGACAGACAAAGGCGGCCAGGAGATACAACCATTTCTGTTTACTCATACTCACCCTCCGTATAATTACATAGTTAGCTGCTCAATCCAATTCTAACTATGACCGAAGCGGAGAACCATTGTATCCTGACCAACAACAGAAAATCGCTTACCAGCAGGTTATAGCCGCAACAAAAAAACGGCCTGCGCCAGGCAGGCCGTGCATTACATCTCAATATAGTCCCGCAGTCTGGCGGCGTAGGCCCGGCCGACCGGAATTTCCGGCCCCTTCCCTGCCGCCGTTTTTTGCAGAATCAGCAAATAGCCTTTATTAAACCAGTTGGCGATCTCCTTGATCTGATTAACATTAACAATGTAATTGCGGTGGCAGCGGAAAAAGCGCTCGGCCGGCAATTTGCCTTCAAATTCCTGCAGGGTCAGCTTAGTCCGGTACGTTTCGCCATCCAGCGTTTTTATAAATACCAGCCGGTCTTTGGCAAAAACAAGCTCAATATTATTGCTGTCAATAATCTCCATGCGGTCGCCCTTTTCCACGGTAAACCTGCGAGCGCAGGCATTCCGGGCCAAATCCGGCTGGCTGCCGGCCCTGGTTTTTACGCTGGATCGTGCCAGCATTTTCTCGAACTTCTTCATCACCCGCTCCAGCTCGGCTTCATCGTACGGCTTCAGGATATAGTCGATGGCGTTAACGGAAAATGCCGTTAACGCATACTCGTCATAGGCAGTGGCAAAAACAATGGCCGGAGAATCTTCACGGCCCATCAGCTGTTCGGCCACCGCCAGCCCGGTCATGCCCGGCATTTGTATATCTAAAAACAAAATATCCGGCTTACGGGCTTTGGCCATTTTCAGTGCGGCCTCGCCATCATGCAGCACACCGAGGATAGCAATATCCGGGTATAGTTCCAGGAGCAGCGAGCGTAGTTCCTCCGCCATCGGTTTTTCATCATCAGCCAGAATAACTTTAACATCCTTGAGCAGCGTCATGCTAGGCCACCTCCCGCCAGGGCAATTGTATGGATACACAGGTTCCCCGGTTTGCGCCGCTTTCGATCAGCAAGCCGAAATGATTGCCAAACAGCCGCTGAATGCGGGCATGAACGTTGCTAAGGCCAAGACCGATGCCGCCGGCTACCGGTTTAACCGGCTGCGGCTCTAAAATCCGGTCAAGCCTTGCGCCGGCAATGCCAACCCCGTTGTCTTGGACCACAATACGCACCGTATCGCCTTCCCGCCGAATCCTGATTTCGATGACGCCGCCTTCCTTTTTAGGCGACAGGCCGTGCTTAACCGCGTTCTCAACCAGGACCTGGATGGCAAATACCGGCACCTCCTGATTATAGACCGGCGGATCAATCGCCTTGATAATTTGGATACGGTCGCCGAACCGGGCCTGTTCCAGCCGGATGTAGCTGTCGACAAATTCGAGTTCTTCCCGCACCGTATTCATTTCCTGCCCCGGCCGGATGTGGCGCCTGATAATACCGGACAACTCCTTGATCAGCGCCCTGGCCTGCTCCGGTTCTGTCCGGATCGTGGCCCGGATGGTTCCCAGGATATTAAAAATAAAATGCGGTTGGATTTGGGCCCGCAGCGAGTTATACTCCGCCTGGGCCAGGAGCACCGTCTTGGCTTCCAGCTCGCCATGGAGCAGCTGCAAACTCAGAAAGTCGGCAATTCCCTGCACTAATTCGGCTTCATAGGGAAGGATAATACCGGCGCCGGTTTTATAGACCTTAATGCTTCCTTGGAAGCCATTGTCCACAAGCAATGGCGCATCAATGACCGCTGTCAGCGGGCAGGCTTCCACCGGACAGCCAATGCCGGCCTGATCATTGGTAATAACCGTCTGTCTGCTTTGCATAGCCCGTTTGGTGGCCTGGGTGATAATCGGCTGGCCGACAATATGATGATCGGCCCCGCTGCCGATAAAGGCCAGCACTTTATCGGCATCCGTGATGGCTACGGCTGCTGCATCAATCTCGGAGTAGATAATTTCAGCCACGCGCCGGGCGGCCGCCGGCTGCAGCCCCTGCCAGAATAAGCCGTTGGTTCTTTGGATAACCCGCATAGCCTGCTGGGCCGATTGCGCCTGAACCTTTTCCTGTTCCCGGTACACATCCCGGACAATATATACGAACAGCATGACGCCAAGGCAATTGGCAAAAGTAGTCGGAATGGCTATGACCCGCTCCAGTTCCCACGCCTCTGTCAGA
>JAEZQV010000090.1 GCA_023441125.1 Bacillota bacterium | reverse complement strand
ACTCAAATCTTTAAAAATAATCCAGCCATGAGTGCCCTTGTGTTCTACTTCCCAGTACTGGCCATCGGCTGATTTTGCCAAAACCTTAACAATATCGCCTACTTTTAAAACAGCCAGCACGGTAGCGGTAGCTGTTGGTTCCGCTAACACTTTCACCTTGTCTGTGTTGGTTACTGCTGAGAACGCCGCCTGGGCCGGCAGCACAGTGCAAACAGCAACAAGCACCACGAGGAGCAGTCCGGTCATAACCTGCAGTTTTCTCATGGGTATATCCCTCCTAAGGTTCGGTATAGTAGCAATACATTCAACATGCGGCTAGTAAAGTCCTGGCAGCGCCGGTTTATTTCTTTACTGCGGATTATTATTTGCAGCAATGTAGGGATTTCGAATTTAGTTACGAATAAATATATTCTAAACAGAATTCGCCGGATTACCAAGGAGAGAAAAGGCAGGAGGCGCATTATGGACCCAATAGAAGACTATAAATATTTGCTTGCGCTGCATCTGCGGGATATTAGCAAGCGTTATGGATTATTGTACTACGATGTGCTCAGGGGAAAAATGCCGGCTGAGGTGCAAAGCGTGTATGCCGAGGGCTTATCCCGGGTATTCGAGTATATGAATCTGCGGCACGGGTTGGAGCTGAGCGATGTCATGGCTGTCCATGAGACCATTATGGAAATCGTGCTTACCGAATTCGTTGTCGCGGCACTAACTAGTGATGATCAGGACAACTCCCGCACCCTGCATTGATATGGGTAAGTAGAGTTAAAAATAGGTAAGGGATGATCAACATGTTATTAAGCGAAAAGCTGCAGAAGATCCTGGTGTTGAGCGAGGGAGCCAGGAAAAAAGGCTGTACCAGAGCGGAACTGCTGATGGCTCGGGAACTTAAAGTGGAGGCCCGTGTCCGGCTGAAATGCCGCTTTAACACCTGCGGCAATTATGGCCGCAATTTGATGTGCCCGCCGCATGTACCCGGGTTGGACGAGGCAGCGCAGATATTTGCCAGTTATACCTTTGCTTTGGTGCTGCAGGTTACTTCCCCAATGAGTAACACGGACTACCGGGATGTTTTCGCTAAACTAAAGAACGATTTTAATGAAATCATTATTGCGTTGGAAAAAGAAGCCTTCCGGCAGGGGTTTGTACTGGCAAGCGGCTTTTCGGGCGGTACCTGCACGCTATGTGAAGCGTGTGCCGGTAAGGACAGCCCTGTTACCTGCCGATTCCCCGGCCAGGCCCGACCCTCCATGGAAGCCATGGGTTTGGATGTGGGGGCGGTATGCAGGCACTTGGGATTGCCGGCCGACTTTCTGCCGGGGGAGGCAACGCTGACAGGCTTGCTGCTCATTGACTAAGATTTAAACGGAGCTTGGAGGAGGCAGACATTCATTGCAAACTAAGATGGCCTATATAACGCGCATTGCAGTTCTAGCCAGTGCAGCCGCCATTTTAATGGCCCTGGAGCTCCCAGTTGTCTTTATGCCTGGATTTTTAAAGCTTGATTTCAGTGATATTCCGGCCATCATTGGCGCCTTTGCGCTGGGGCCGCTGGCCGGGTGCCTGATCGTACTGCTCAAAAATATGATCCATGTCAGCAGTACCCAGACAGCCGGCATCGGGGAAATGGCCAATTTTTTTGTGGGAGCATTTTTTGTAATGCCGGCCGCTGTTATTTACCGGCTTCACAAGAACCGGCAGGGGGCAATCCTGGCGCTGACGGCGGGGACGGCGGCCATGACGCTGGCGGCGGCAGCCCTGAACTACTGGGTATTGCTGCCTTTGTATCAGACAGCGCTGCATTTTCCGCCGGAAGCCATTATCAACATGGGCAGACTGGCCAATCCCCTGATTGTCGATTTAAAAACCTTTATTGTTTTTGCTATTGTACCCTTCAACCTTATTAAAGGAACGCTGGTTTCATTTATTACTTTGCTGGTTTACAAAAAACTTTCACCCATATTGCATTGACAGAAAAAGGAGACAACAATGGCCGACAACGGGCAAACTAGGATAAAGCCGGGAATATACCGCCATTATAAAGGCAAGCAGTATCAGGTGGTTGGCGAAGCTGTGCATAGTGAGACGCTGGAGCCGCTGATCGTCTACCGGGCACTGTACGGAGAATTTCGGTTATGGGTACGGCCCAAAGCCATGTTCGGGGAGACCGTACTTGTCGATGGCCGGGAAGTGCCGCGGTTTCAACTGGAATTTGAAGTTGATTGACTGAATAAAGCAAACAAGGCTTACTACTAAAAGAAGTTCTTTCGGTACAAATAAGACCGCCAGGCTGCAGCCTGACGGTCTCTCCTATTCTATTCGGCTGGCGGGGGCAGGGTGACTTTACCGATAATGGCCAGCACCTGCCTTACGGCAACCGCCAGTGACCCGGTATTTTTCACAACGTAATCGGCCGTCTGCCAGTTGTTAAATTCACCGATATTTTTGGCATATTCAATCCGGCGGTTAATTAGATCGTTATCGTCACCGCGTTCCACCATCCGGCCAATAACCGCGTCCTGATCCACCATGATAAATATCGATTCCAGCCGATTGGCCAAGAGTTTTTTGAGCTGATTCCAGCCCTGCGTGTCAACGGCAACCGTGCTAACCGGATGCTTGTTGACTTTGTCGAGCACTTCCGCTTTGCTGAGTCCGTACAGATTGCCGGAGTATTCGACCCGTTCGATCAATTCGTTTTTCTGGAAGTCGTCCTTACTGACAAAATAGTAATGGACTCCGTGAATTTCGCAGGCGCGCGGCTTTCTGGTAGTATGGCTGACCATCTCCGGCACGCCATAACGCGCAAGTTCGTTGAGAATGCTGGTCTTGCCCGATGCCGGGGGACCGATAAGGGCATATACTTTGTTCATTACTCTCCTCCAAAGGTTGCTTAACAGACGGTTCTGCCGGTTTGCGGCGGTAATTGACGCCGTTTAGACCGATATGTCGATATTGTTGCCCAAATGCGGCGGGGAAGCCGGGGCAGCCAGTGCGGACATCAGCTGAATTAAGTCCTGACTTTGTTCCGTGGTCGTAGCCATAACCTTTTTCATTACCAGAATGCTGGCATTCGTAAGCAGCTGTCCTTGTGACATGCCGGTAGCCAGTGCGGCGATATCCATAGCGTATGCCTCCCCTGCGTTTACATGCAGATTATACCTAGCCGGAAAAGTAGTCAATGTGGATAGATTGTACTAACATCTTATATATCGGGAAAAACTACCAGGAGCTTAAGTTATATAGGAATACAGCCGTTTTCACCGAAAGTTACCTTCCTCTTCCCAGGCGGGTGGGAGTGAAGGGCCGGAACGGGAACCGCTAGAGAAGCAAAAAATTAAAATTTTGTGCCAGACTAAAGCAGGAATATTAAGAAAAATAGCTAATATAAGCATTATCAGCTTTGTAAACCGGTTTCCTAAATCGGTTTACAACAGGAAAGGATGATAAAAATGATACCCAAACTACAGGTACTGCAAAAAATTATGGATGCCGGTGTTGTCGCCGTTGTCCGGGCGGAAAGCTCGGAGCAAGCCGTCAAGATTGCCGATGCTTGTCTTAAAGGCGGTGTGGCCGCTATTGAAATTACTTTTACCGTACCGGGTGCTGCCGCTGTAATTAAAGATCTTGCCGCCACTTATAAAAACGGTGAAATCATTATCGGCGCCGGCACGGTGCTGGATCCGGAAACCGCCCGTATAGCCATACTGGCAGGTGCCCAGTACATTGTCAGCCCATCGTTCAATGCCGAAACCGTTAAATTGTGCAACCGTTACCAAGTGCCGATCATGTCCGGCTGCATGACGATTAAAGAAGTGGTAGAAGCCATGGAAGCAGGTACCGATATCATTAAGTTATTCCCCGGCGAGGCGCTGGGAGCCTCTTTCGTGAAAGCGCTGAAAGGACCGTTGCCGCAGGCGCCTGTTATGCCGACCGGCGGTGTCAGCCTCGATAACGTTCAGGACTGGATTAAAGCCGGTTGCGTGGCTGTCGGTGTCGGCGGTAATCTGACTGCCGGCGCCAAGCAGGGCGATTATGCGTCCATCACGGAAATTGGCAGGCAGTTTATTGAAAAAGTGCGTCAGGCCCGCGGCAAATAGTAATAATGTAAAGCGAGAGGTGTATCGTTGTGAGTAAAATAGTGTGTTTCGGTGAAATTATGCTGCGTTTGGCTCCGGTAGGCTATCAGCGGTTTGAACAGACTCCCAGCTTTGAAGCGGTATACGGCGGCGGCGAGGCCAATGTTTGCGTGTCCCTGGCCAACTATGGCGAGGACGCCGTATTTGTAACCAAGGTCCCCAACAATCCGATCGGTCAGGCCGCCGTGAATGAGATGCGCCGCTATGGCGTAGATACCCGGCACATGCTCCGGGGCGGCGAGCGCCTGGGTATTTATTTCTGTGAAAAGGGCGCTTCCCAGCGGCCTTCCAAAGTGGTCTATGACCGCGCTCACTCCTCCATTTCTGCAGCTGCAAAAGAAGATTTCGACTGGGAAAAAATCTTTGCCGGCGCTACCTGGTTCCACTTTACCGGCATTACCCCGGCGTTGGGCGATAACGTGGCCGAGTGCGTGCTGGAAGCCTGCAAGGCGGCTAAAGTGGCCGGCCTTACTGTCAGCTGCGATCTTAACTTCCGCAAAAACCTGTGGACCAGCGAAAAGGCCGGCAAGGTAATGGCGCAGTTTATGCCTTATGTGGATGTCTGCATTGCCAACGAAGAAGATGCGGAAAAAGTATTCGGCATTCACGCCGCCAATACCGATATCACCGGCGGCAAGCTCAGTCATGAAGGCTACAAGGATGTTGCCAAGCAACTGAAAGAACGGTTCGGTTTCAAGGCGGTAGCCATTACCCTGCGCGGCAGCATTTCGGCGTCGGATAATAATTGGGCGGCTATGCTCTATAAAGACGAGGAATTCTACTTCTCCCGCAACTATGCCATTCACATCATTGACCGTGTGGGCGGCGGCGACTCTTTTGGCGGTGGCCTGATTTATGCCCTGCTGAACAATTATGCCAATGCCGATGCGCTGGAGTTTGCCGTGGCTGCGTCCTGCCTCAAGCATACGATTGAAGGCGACCATAACCATGTAGCCGTCAGCGAGGTCAAAGCGCTGATGGCTGGCGACGGTTCAGGACGCGTACAGCGCTAAGCCTATGCCTGTCACTATTGCTGAGGTTGCCAAAAAAGCGGGGGTATCCAAAAGCACAATATCCCGATATTTAAACGGCTTATACGACCATATGGGGGCAGATACCCGGGAGCGGATTTCCCAGGTGATTGCCGAACTTGACTACCGACCGAACGCGCTGGCCCGCAGCCTCAAGCAAAAGCGGACTTACACGGTAGGGGCCATTGTGGCCAATATCCTGAATCCTTTTTCCACCAGCATTATCAGAGGAATTGAGGATACGTTAAAGGACGCCGGTTTTAACCTTATTTTATGCAATGCAGATGATGACCCGGCCAAAGAGCGCGATTACATTACTATGTTGGCGGATAAGCAGATTGACGGCCTGATTATCAACACAACCGGCTGCAACAATGAGCTGATTGCCCAGGTCAACCGGCAGACCCCGGTTGTACTCATTGACCGGAAGGTGCCGGAAATCCGGATTGATACCGTGACCGTGGACAGCGCCAAAGGCGTACGGCTGGCCATTGAGCATATGGTGAATCTGGGGCACGCCCGCATCGCCATGTTTACTTTGCCCTATGATCATGTCAGCCCCCGGCTGGAGCGGGTGCAAGCCTATCAGGCCGCTTTGGCCGAACATGGACTGACCTTTCGGGAAGAATGGCTGGTACAGACCGGCAGCGAGGAAGCCGCCATTATGGCTAAGCTGCAGGCCATCATGGCCGGCAGCAATGAGAGCAAGCCGACAGGCATTTTTTGCGCCAACAACCTTATTACCATGGCGGTGGTTAAGGTATTGAAGAAGCTGGGCTTGTCTGTGCCGGCGGATGTCGCGGTATTAGGCTTTGATGACTGGGACTGGGCCGAACTGATTGAACCGCCGGTAACGGTTATCGCCCAGCCGGTATCTGAAATGGGCAATAAAGCGGCCGGTTTGCTGATCAAACGGCTTACTGCCGGGCGGACGCAGAAAAAACCGGCGATGATTATGTTCGAACCGGCGCTAATTAAGCGTAAATCCTGCGGCGAATAGACGGCAGCCAAACCCGGTGGGTTTGGCTGTTTTTAATCTACCTTGCCTCTTGGCCGGGACTCTGTACAAGCTGTTTATTAAAAAACAGGGTCTAAATTTTAGCGAGCTTCATATACTGGTTAATGCGGTACTAATTTAGGAGGTGGCAGGATGCTGGTGCATATTCAGTGTGGAGCCGTTATGACGGTTGATCAGGAAGGCAATCACATTTGTCCAAAGTGCGGTAAAGTAATTAGGCCGCGTGTTTCCCGCAAGTAGGGAACTCGGCTTATTGACGGGTCCGGGAAAGTTTGCTAAACTATAATATCGCAATAGATAAACGGTAAAGGGAAAGGTGACAATATGCTGCATGAGTTTTCC
>JAEZQV010000059.1 GCA_023441125.1 Bacillota bacterium | reverse complement strand
TTGCCGGCGACATCCGCCGCGGACTGGAGATTGTCCGGGATATTGCTATTGTTGTCGCCAGCAGTGATTTTGCCGGCCTGGGCGCTGCGCTGAAGGACATGCCGGGTGTAACGCAGGTTGACAGCCGGGAAGAAGGCCATACGCTTATACTGACCTTAAGCAACGGGTTGGTATGCCGCGTTTTTTTGGTTAATCCGTCAGACTATATTCCGGCGTTGCTCTATTATACCGGCAGCGAAGGCTATCTTGCCAGGCTGGCCGAGCGGGCAGCCGACCAAGGACTGGTACTGGCGGCGACGGGGCTCGCCGGCCGGTCGGGTGAGCCTCTGGCCGTAGCCGCTGAGCAGGATATCTTTGCCGCGTTGGCGGTTAGCTACGCCGAGCCCGAACTGCGGGAAGACGATGCCGCGCTGGAGCCTGCCGGGACGATAACGGCGCCATTGATAACCCTTAAGGATATCCAGGGGGTATTTCATGTTCATACCACCTATTCGGATGGTGGCAGCAGTCTTGCCGATATGGCGGCCGCCGCCCGTAACCGCGGCTGGCAGTACCTGGGGATTGCTGACCACAGCCAGACGGCTGTCTATGCCCGAGGTCTTAAAGTGGAAACCGTACTGGCGCAGCGCCGGGAAATCGAAAAACTAAATGCCGTCCATGCCGGAACGGGAATGGTAATTTTAGCGGGTATCGAAAGTGATATATTGCCGGATGGCTCTTTGGATTATCCGGATGAAGTCCTGGCCGGCTTTGACTTTGTAGTGGCCTCGGTACATTCGGCCTTCCGGCAGAGCGAGGCCGACATGACGCGCCGGCTTATCCGGGCGGTAGAAAATCGTTATGTAACTATACTAGGGCATCCGACAGGGCGGTTATTGCTGGGCCGCAAAGGCTATGCGGTGAATTTGCCTGAGGTAATCCGGGCGGCGGCGCAAAGCGGGACCGTGATTGAGCTGAACGCCAGCCCTTACCGGCTTGATCTGGATTGGCGCTGGTGCCGGCAGGCGCAAGAGCAGGGGGTGCTGCTGGCCATTAACCCGGATGCGCATGGTGTAAGTGAATTGGAGCATATGCGCTATGGTGTGGCTGCGGCCCGTAAAGCGGGCCTGACGGCTGACGATATTGTCAATGCCCGGACTTATTCTGAAGTTAAAAAATTGCTGCAGCGGAAAAGGTAGTGATAGTTCATTGGCAAAATGGAAAAATAAAGAAAAGGCGGTATAAAGCCGCCTTTTCTTTCGCAATAGTGTGCGTTACTTGCTGGTGATATCAAACTGGGAAGTCATTGTGCCGGACGACATATTGGTTGTGCCGGTAGTGGTGGTGGCAGTGGCCGTAGCTTGGCCGCCCAGAGTGGATTCGTATTGTTCGATCATCCGGCGAACCATATGGCCGCCTACCCGGCCGCAGTCGGCCGAGGTCATGGTAGACCAGCCCTGGCTGCGGACGCGTTCGGTAATACCCAACTCATTGGCCACTTCCATTTTCATGCGGTCCAGTGCGTTTTCTGAACTAGGGTTAACAGGTTTTCTGCTTCTTGACATTGTAATATAGCACCTCCTGAATGTTTTCTAATGCTAGTATCTTCCGAGAGAATCGTCATTATCCTATAAATTTTATGTAAATTAAGTAAAATCATGCCAATGAGAATGACGCTGAATTCGGGAATGACGCAGGTGATATCATGGAAGGATTTTACAAAACGGTAGAGAATAAATACTATAAGAAAGCTTAGATACTATTCTAACATTGTTAAGCAGAAGGCGGATATAGAATGCATGAAATGGCAATCGCACAAGGGATTCTTGATATTGCCTTAGACGCAGCAGCCGGCCATGGTGCTGCCAAAGTAACCGGGATAAAAGTGCTGACCGGCGAACTTACCGGCATTGTGCCCGAAGCGCTGGAATTCGGCTTTGGCGCACTGGCGGCAGGCACGCCGGCAGCCGGGGCCTGTCTGACAATAAAAGTTATCCCGTTAGCAGGGCGCTGTCGGGAGTGCGGTCATGAGGACCGGGTGAATCGCTACCGGTTTGTTTGCGGCAAGTGCGGCTCGTTTGCCGTTGAGATCGTGTCAGGGCGTGAACTTACTGTGGAAAGTGTGGAGGTAGAGTAGCGTTTGGAAATTACTGTTATGAGCAATATTCTGGGCAAGAACGAGGAAGTTGCCGCAGAACTTAACTCCCTGTTTACCCAAAAGGGGATTTTTGTTATAAACCTGCTGGGCTCACCTGGCTGCGGCAAGACTGCACTGGTTGAACGTACAGCAAGTTTACTCAAGGATCAACTGAAACTGGCCGTTATTGAAGGCGATCTATATACCTCTAAGGACGCCGACCGGGTGGCTGCAGCCGGCACCCCGGTTGTGCAAATTAATACCGAGGGCGGCTGCCACCTCGACGCTGCTATGATTAAAGCGGCTTTGGCAGAGCTTGACTTGACGGCTATTGATCTGCTCATTATCGAAAATGTCGGCAATCTGGTTTGTCCTGCCGAATTTGCTGTTGGCGAGCACGCCAAAGTAGTAGTGCTCAGCACTACCGAAGGAGAGGACAAGCCGTTAAAGTATCCGCTTGTTTTCCGCCAGTCGCAAGCTGTTATTTTGAATAAGGTTGATTTGCTGCCCTACCTTGATTTTGCGCTGGACAGTGCGGTGCGGGACATTAGCGGTCTCAATCCGCAAGCTATGTTAATTCAGGCATCCTGTAGAACGGGTGAAGGGTTGAACCACTGGATAGAATGGGTAACAGCGCAGGTGCAGAACATCCGGCGACAGGCAGCAAATGATTAGGGGGGGTATTGTGGCCATTCTGGCGGATAAAGAACGAGAAATTGAAGCTGTTCGGGACCGGCTGCACCTCTTGGTGGAACAAAAACGCGGCAACTTTGCCGACGGAGAGGTGACAGCCCTTAGCAGCCATTTGGACCGGCTTATTGTCGAGTATGAGCTTGCCAGTGTCCGCCATCTTACAGTCCGGGCTAAATCAAAGGTCTAATCCGGTCGCCGTCATTATAAATTTACTAAGAGAAGGTGGGTAAATTTATGATGGCGGAGGGATAGCTGGTGCAAAAGCGTGAGGGGCGGCAGGAACTAAAGCGGGGACTGAAAGAACGGCATATTCAACTTATCGCTCTTGGCGGTTCTATCGGGGTTGGCTTATTCCTGGGCTCAGCCGGCGCCATCCAGGCGGCTGGTCCAGCTCTGCTGGTGGCCTATCTTTTGGGCGGCATTGTGGTATTCTGCCTGCTTAGAGCCCTGGGGGAACTGGCTGTCGCCTATCCGGTAGCCGGCTCCTTCAGTACGTATGCCCATACCTTTTTAGGGCCGTTAGCCGGTTACTTAACCGGCTGGACATACTGGTTCATGTGGATTGTAACCGGTATGGCCGAAATTACGGCAGTCGGTGTGTACGTTAATTTCTGGCTGCCTGAACTGCCGCAGTGGATTCCGGCGCTGGCGGCAGTAACGGTTATGACGGCGGTCAATCTGATTGCGGTAGAGGTTTATGGCGAATTCGAATTCTGGTTTGCTTTGATTAAAGTGATCGCCATCGTGATGTTTATTTTGGGTGGCTTGAGCATGATTGTTTTTGGTATTGGCAATGGCGGCATGCCTGTGGGCATAGCGCATCTCTGGCAACATGGCGGTTTTTTTCCGCACGGCGCCGGCGGTGTTTTTATGGCCTTAGCCATGGTGCTGTTTTCCTATGTTGGCATCGAGGTTATCGGTATTACCGCCGGGGAGGCCCAAGAGCCGGCCAGAACGATTCCTGCCGCCATTAATAAGGTTTTCTGGCGAATTATTCTGTTTTATTTTGGGTCATTGTATGTGATCATGTCTATTTATCCCTGGACCGAACTGGGGGCCGTGGGCAGTCCGTTTGTCGCCGTGTTTACAAAACTGGGCATAAGCGATGCGGCCGGCGTCATGAATTTTGTTGTATTATCAGCCGCGTTGTCCGCCTGCAACAGCGGTGTTTTCAGCACCGGCCGCATGCTGTATACGCTGGCTGGCCAGGGCGAGGCGCCAGCTTTTCTGGGGAAGCTTAATGCCAATCAAGTCCCGGTCAACGGTGTGCTGGTTTCGGCCGGGTGCCTTATGGCCGGAGTTGTTCTCAATTATTTTATTCCGGCTAAAGTGTTTACTTATGTCACCAGTCTAGGCACATTTTCCTGCCTGTGGGTTTGGGCGACCATTGTGGTGATTCAGATTAGGTTCCGGCACAGCCTGTCGCCGGCCGCAGCCGGCAGGCTGGTCTATCCGATGCCCTGGTATCCCGTTTCCGGACTGCTGTGTCTGACGGCGCTGCTGGGGGTGGCTGTTATTATGAGTCGGGATGCGGATACTGTGCCGGCTCTCATTCTAGGACCCTTATGGCTGTTGGGTCTTGTCGTAACATACTATTGCGGCCAGAGGCGCTGATTCTATTACTACCGGTAACGGTTTGACGGCCGGTAAGGGAGTGTGTGCATAATGTTGGAACGTCCTGTTTGGGCTGAAATTAATTTGACAGCAATTAAAAAAAATGTAAAAGCGATAAAAGCAGGTCTGCGGCCTGGTGTCAGGTTTTGTGCTGTTGTGAAGGCCGATGCCTATGGCCATGGGGCGATCGCCGTGTCCCGGGCGGTGCTGGCGGCCGGGGCCGACCGGCTGGCCGTGGCCATTTTAAATGAGGCGATTGAACTCAGGCAGGCCGGGTTCCTGGTTCCCATCCTGATCCTCGGCTATACCCCGCCGCAGCAGGCGCGCACTATTGCCGCCTATGATATTACGCAGACGGTTTTTTCCCTGGAAGATGCCCGGGCGCTGGCGTCGGCCGGCCGGGAAGCCGGTAAAAAAGTTAAAGTTCATCTAAAAATTGATACCGGCATGGGTCGGCTGGGGGTACTGCCGGCCGAGGCCGGTGATTTTGCCGCAGCGGTAGCCGCTATGCCTGGGGTTGAGGTAGAAGGCGTATTTTCGCACTTTGCCACCGCGGACGAAGCAGACAAGACCTACGCCCGGGAACAATATGCCAGGTTTGAGGAAGCGCTGGCACGGATAAACGCCAAGGGGATTTCCATCCCGGTCCGGCACATCGCCAACAGTGCGGCCACTCTGGAAATGCCGGACACACACCTGGATATGGTCAGGCCCGGCATTATCCTCTATGGCCTATGGCCGTCGGCCCAAGTAATGAGGAATATTACGCTGACGCCTGCCATGCAGTTAAAAGCGCAGGTTGCACATGTCAAAAATGTGGCTGCCGGGACAAGCATCAGTTATGGACGGGCCTATACCTCGGCGACGGAGCGCGCGATCGCCACTTTGCCGCTTGGCTATGCAGACGGCTGGACGCGCCGGTTATCCGGCCGGACCAGCGTGCTGATTCACGGCCGCCGTGCACCCTTGGTCGGCAGGATCTGCATGGACCAGTGCATGGCTGATGTCAGCGATATAGCGGATGTCAGACCCGGGGATACGGCTATTTTGTTTGGGCCGCCGGAACTGCCGGCCGATGAGGTGGCCGGCATCCTGGGGACAATTAATTATGAATTGGTATGTATGGTGGGTAAGCGGGTGCCGCGAACCTATCTTAGCAACGAAGGGTAATGCTGCAGGCTTCCGGGCGGGAAGCCTGCTTTTTCTATTCTGATAGAAAGTATAACTTTCGCCTGGATAAGGGCAACATCGGCTTACGCTTTCGCCAAAGGCTCGGCGCAAGCCGTGTTTTCTTTGATTGTGGCCGGCAAGAAATACAATCAAGTAGTTTTAATTTTGTGATTTTACAGTATAATCTGGAAATTATTAATTCCAGCTGGAAACTAAAGAATCCATAAAATGGAAATATTTATTTCCAAAAATTACTACGGACTGGTTGCTGTTACTGCCCCGGGGCGGATAATTCGCACCGCAGCTTGCATAATATAAGCGGTAAATGTCTTGGTATAGTTTTTGCAGTGAATACAAAATGATTAAATGTACTTCATTTAGTGGAGGTGATGGCCGGGTTAGGGCTATTTTGGCAGCGAACAAAAATATAGGGGGGAAAAGCATGGATAAAAAAGATGGTCTTCATGAAGAATTACACCGTGGTCTGCAGGAAAGACATATTCAACTGATTGCTCTCGGCGGCGCTATCGGGGTCGGACTGTTCCTTGGTTCGGCCACGGCCATTAAAACTGCCGGCCCGGCCTTGATGCTGACTTATTTACTTGGTGGTATTATCATCTTCTACATTATGCGGGCGTTGGGGGAAGTAGCGGTAGCCTATCCGGTATCCGGTTCTTTCAGTGCCTATGCCAACCGATTCCTGGGCCCGCTGGCAGGCTATCTTACCGGCTGGACGTACTGGTTTATGTGGGTGGTTACCTGTATGGCCGAGATTACGGCAGTGGGTGTATATATGCAGTTTTGGTTTCCTGATGTGCCCCAGTGGGTGCCGGCTCTGGCCGCCCTGATTTGCATGACCACAGTTAACTTAATTGCCGTGGAAGCCTACGGTGAATTTGAATTCTGGTTTGCCCTGATCAAGGTACTGACAATTATCGCGATGATTATTGCGGGCTTAGGTATGATTATTTTCGGGATAGGCAATAACGGGGTGCCTATCGGCATTTCCAACCTCTGGGCGTACGGCGGCTTTTGCGCCAAAGGGCTGACCGGCATGATTATGGCCCTGGTCATGGTCATGTTTGCCTATTTAGGGATTGAATTAATCGGCGTAACGGCCGGTGAGGCCAAAGACCCGGAAAAAACGCTGCCGGCAGCTATCGATAAAGTGTTCTGGCGGATTCTTATTTTTTATGTTGGCGCACTATTTGTTATTATGTCCCTTTACCCCTGGAATCAGCTCGGGACAATCGGCAGCCCGTTTGTGCTTACTTTTGAAAAACTGGGGGTGCGGGCGGCGGCGGGCATTATTAACTTTGTTGTCCTGACAGCCGCGTTGTCATCCTGCAACAGCGGTATTTTCAGCACCGGCCGCATGCTGTATAATTTGTCGCTGCAAGGCCGGGCACCGGCGTTTTTCGGCCAGCTGAGCGCCCGGAAAGTACCTCTGAACGGTATCCTGGTTTCGGCGTTGTTTCTGCTGATCGGCGTGGTGCTCAACTACATTGTTCCGGGCAAAGTGTTTACCTATGTAACCAGTGTGGGCACGTTTGCCGCTTTGTGGGTATGGGCCGTTATTGTCCTGGTGCAGATGAAATTCCGGCAGGGGCTTACTGCCGAAGAGCAAAGTAAATTAAAATATCCTATGCCCGGTTATCCGGTCGTTAACTGGATTTGTCTGGCGTTCCTGGCCTTTGTGGCTATTGTCATGTGTTTTGATCCGGATACCCTGGTGGCGATGATTGTCGGGCCGATCTGGCTAATCCTGCTTGTTGCCGCCTATTATTTGTTTGGCTGGCATAATACAGTTGCCGATGATAAGCAAGCGGCCGATATTTCCAAGCACAGCTAGTGTATACAAAAATACTGTATTTCTGGAATCTAATGTTTACAAATGGTGCAAATGGTTGCCAAGATTGTGGAGACTTTTGTTTCCACTAGCGCCGTTACCCGTTACCGGCCAAAATTGGTTAGCGGGATCTGCAGCCATAAAACTCAGGGTTGACGGGGCCCCTGAGGAAGATTTCACCACAGTGGCTAAATTGGCATGACACTTGCGATACATGTGTTTAAGAAAGTCAGCGCTGCTATTAGCGTTTACATGAATAAGGAGGTTATCAATATGATTATTGGTGTGGCTAAAGAAATTAAAAACAATGAAAACCGGGTGGCCCTTACTCCGGCCGGTACCGAAACCCTCAAAAACGCCGGGCATACTGTGCTGGTGGAACAGAGTGCCGGCGTCGGCAGCGGTTTTTCTGATGAAAGCTATGTGAAAGCCGGCGCGCAAATTATCGCCGACAAAAAAGCTTTGTTTGATAAAGCGGAAATGATTATGAAGGTGAAAGAGCCGCTGGCTCCTGAATATGAATTGTTCCATGAAGGCCAAATTCTGTTTACTTACCTGCATCTCGCGCCAGAGCCCGAACTGACCAAGGCCTTGCTGGCGAAAAAAGTTATCGGTATTGCCTATGAAACTATTGAACGCAACCACGCCCTGCCGCTGTTAACGCCGATGAGCGAGGTAGCCGGACGGATGGCCGTTCAGGTTGGCGCTCACTGCCTGGAAAAACCTTTTGGCGGCAAGGGCATCCTGTTAGGCGGTGTGCCGGGCGTTGAATCCGCCCAGGTGGTTATTGTCGGCGGCGGTATTGTTGGTACCAACGCGGCCAAAATGGCTGTCGGCATGGGGGCCCGTGTGGCCATTATCGACAAATCCGTTGACCGTCTGGCTTACCTGGATGATATCTTCGGCGGCCGTGTAACCACGGTAATGTCCAACAGTTACAATATCGCCAACTGGGTGAAAAAGGCCGACCTGCTTATCGGCGCCGTGCTCCTGCCCGGTGCCAAAGCGCCTAAACTGGTTAGCGAAGCCATGGTTAAGACGATGGAACCCGGCTCGGTTATTGTCGACGTGGCCATCGACCAGGGCGGTTCCGTCGAAACGATCGACCGCGTAACGACTCACAGCGAGCCTACCTACGTGAAATATGGCGTAGTTCACTACTCGGTGGCCAATATGCCAGGCGCTGTTGCCCGTACCTCTACCTTCGCCCTGACCAATGCCACCATCGAGTATGCCCTGCAAATTGCCAACCACGGCTGGAAGGCTGCGCTCAAGGCGGATGCCGGTTTGGCTAAAGGCCTCAATGTGTATGAAGGCAAAGTGACCTTTAAAGGGGTTGCCGAAGCGCATAATATGCCGTACACTGCTGTGGAAGAAATTTTGGCCTAAGCATAGCGGTTAGGTAAATATAGTCTGGCAGCGTTTTTTAAACCTCCGGTTCTGATCAGAGCCGGAGGTTATTTGTATTGCTGTTTCCGGGGAACCGCGCCGCTGTCTGGATAGACCGGGACAAGGAGAAAATTCCAGCCGGCTTTCCTGCACTGGCAACAGGAATGCCGGCGGTGGATGTCAAATACTTGCTGAGTGGATGCTAAACAGCAAGTTAAGGATTTATAAGGTGATGGATTATGGAATGGCTGATCGGTATCGACGGCGGCGGCACGAAAACAGTGGGCTGCGCCGCCGATTTTGCGGGTAGAATTTTAGGGCGGGTAGAACTCGGGCCGGGCAACTACCACACCGCCGGGCTTACCGGCTTTCAACAGGTAATAAGCGGCGTCATCCAGGCGTTAGCCGCCGACTGTGCCTTGCCGGTAGCCGGCTTACAAGTTGTCGGTCTGGGCTTGGCGGGCGCCGACCGCCCCCGGGACAAGGAAATTATCCGGGAGGCGCTGGCCGGCTTGGGATTTTCCTGCCATTATCTGATTTACAGTGATGCCCAGGCCGCACTGGTTGCCGGTTTGGGCAAGGCCGAGGGTGTGGTGCTGATTGCCGGCACCGGTTCGGTGGCGTATGGCATAAACCGCCGGGATAAAGTCATCCGGGCCGGCGGCTGGGGCCACCTGGCCAGTGATGAGGGCAGCGGTTACTTCCTCGGCAGGCAGGCCCTGCTGCGGAGTATCCGGGCTAGTGAGCAGCGGGACAGGGCCACGGTGTTACTGCCCCTGATCATTGAACATTTTGGGTTAAGCGGCTGGGATGAATTAATCAGCTTTATAAATAACCGGGATCTTGCCAAAGCCGAGGTGGCCTCGCTGGCCACCGTGGTGGCCGCGGCGGCTGCGGGCGGGGACAAGGTGGCGGCTGAACTATTGGCGCAGGCGGCCGGTGAACTGGCCGGCCTGGTAACCTCGGTACTGAGCCGCGGCTTTGCCGGGCAGCAGGATGTGTCTGTCTGTACTTACGGCAGCATCGTTAACCGGATTCCGGCTGTCAGCCGGCGGCTGCAAGCGGTATTAGGGGCTGCTGTGCGCCTGGTGCCAGCCGGCCGGGAGCCGGCCGAGGGCGCCGTGCAGCTGGCCATCGAGTGGGTCCGGAGAAACCAATAAGGAGCGATTGTCTTGGAAGTCAAACTGGAACAGTTACTGACCGAAGCGGTTAACCCCCGGACGGCCGGTATTGATACCCTGTCCACCAAGGAACTGTTAGTGGCTATTAATGCGGAGGATAAAACGGTGGCCGCGGCGGTAGCCCGGGAAATTCCGCGTATTGCCATCGCCGTGGATACCATTGTGACCGCTTTCCGCAGCGGCGGCAGGCTGATCTATCTGGGGGCCGGCACCAGCGGCCGTCTCGGCGTATTGGATGCGGCCGAGTGCCCGCCGACTTTTGGCTTGGAACCCGGCCGGGTTATTGGTCTGATTGCCGGGGGGAACGAAGCGCTCGTTCAGGCCGTGGAAGGTGCCGAAGATCAACGGGAGGGAGCTTTGCCGCACCTGGCCGCGCTGGAGCTTACCGCCGGCGACGTGGTGGTCGGTCTGGCCGCCAGTGGCCGGACTCCTTATGTGCTTGGCGGTTTGGAGTATGCGAATGAACGCGGGGCCTTTACCGTGGCTGTCAGCTGTACACCGTCGCCGGCTAGCGGCCAGGTGGCCAAGCTGGCGATTACCCCGCTGGTAGGGCCGGAGGTTATCGCCGGGTCGACCAGGCTGAAAGCCGGCACTGCGCAGAAGCTGGTGCTTAATATGCTGACAACGGCGGTCATGATCCGCCTGGGCAAAGTATACGGCAATCTGATGGTGGATGTGCAGGCGACAAATGCCAAGCTGGTGGAACGGGCCGAGCGGATTGTGGCGGCTGCCACCGGCGTCAGCCGGGAGCGGGCCGGTGAAGTTTTAGCCCAGGCCAAGCTGCATCCCAAGACCGCCATTGTCATGATT